>NZ_CABQXJ010000077.1:0-15230 GCF_902468165.1 uncultured Intestinibacter sp. | reverse complement strand
TCTTCGCTGCAACATAAACATAAAATGTTGCACTTATATTGACAATCTATCATAAGAAATTATACTTATAAAAATAATAAATAATGCTTATAAAAAACTGTTAGAAATTTTAATCATCTCGATTTTCTTTACCATTAAAATTTATATAAATTTATGTGCTACAATAGTTTATAAACTTCAACGAAAGGGTGTATAAGATGGCTTTAGAACCAGATATAGAAAAATTAGCAGAGGAAATAAAAAGTTGTAAAAACATATTAACTGCACTTGGAGATGAGTCTAGACAACATCTTATTATAGCAATGATGCAGGCGTGTAATTGTAATGGGTTGAGAGTTGGGGAAATAACTGAAAGAACAAACCTTAAAAATAGCAAATATGATTGCTACCTCAACAAACGCAGATACTTTCAAGTTAGAGCCAAAAGATGTATATACTGATGAAAATCTCGATTGGTCAAATAGTGATAGTCGTGTAAATAAAGAGCATGATGATGAAAGTCAAAGAAATATAGAACTTGTTTCGACAACAGTGAAAGACTGGGATTCTGATGACACAGTATTTATAGGATATCCAATTTGGTGGGGGATTGCTGCATGGCCAGTAAATGGATTTGTAGAGAAGAATGATTTTTCTGGTAAGAAAGTCATTCCGTTTTGTACTTCATCTTCATCAGGCATAGGTGATAGTGGAAACTTATTATCAAAAATGGCTGGTACAGGTGACTGGAAAGAAGATCAACGATTTAGTTCTAGTGATACTAAATCAAATGTAGAAAGTTGGCTAAAAGAATTGGGATTTAATTAAGTCTACGTTTCATGGATTGTGTAACAACAATTATATGAAAAATATAAACATAACTAAGTTTTATTTCTATAGAAAATTTAGAAATATTATTTCAAATACAACAATAAGTTAAAAATAAAGACTTGTGTAAATTAGCACAAGTCTTTATTTTGTATGAAACGCATAATTTATAATACATTATGACATAAAAATAACTACATAATTAGTCAATATTTTAATAAATATTTTACTCAATATAGAAATCAATCTATTAATAAATATATTGATTTCTATAATCCAAAGGTGTAATCTTATTAAATTTTTTAAATAAACTACTATAATAATTATGGTTGTTATACCCAACCTCCATAGCCACATCTAAGATAGAGTATTCCTTATTTTTTAAAAGCTCCTTACTTCTTTCAATTCTATATGCATTTAAAAATTGTGAAAAAGTTAATCCCATCTCACTCTTAAATAGCCTACAAAAATAGCTTTTATTAATATTTAAATGAGAGCATATATCGTCAATTTTAATATCATTGCTGTAATGTTTACGAATATAAGAAACAGATTCATAAATATATTTACTAAAATTACGAGTATGGTGATCAATTTCTTTTATTATGTACTTTAGTATATTTTCTAAGTGATTAATGCAATGTATCGGTTTAAATGGAATATGGTCATGTTCTAAAGTGGATAGAGTTTTAAAAGGGCCCACAACAAAAAATCCATTATCGCCTCTATATTGGAAAGGTTTAATTATAAAATGTATATTATCATAATTTAAAATTTGATTTGTACATATTTCATTTTTATTAATATCCTTGTAAATTCCCAATTCATCGATAAACACATCAATAGAATAAGAGCTTATATTATGTTTTACATTGAAGCTACTATCAATATACCTTATAGGAATATTGACACAATCATAAAAATCTTTTGATATTTTTTCTAAATTATTCATAATCCCCAACCTGTATAAATTTAATATATAATCCGATATAATTTCCTAAAAAAGGAAAAACATAATCAATATTATAACATAAAATTCTTTGTAAATGATAATGAATATCAATAAAATTGCAAAAAAGGTAAATATATTTAAAGCATTTGAAATTAAAATAATATAGAATTAATAATAGAGAATGATAATTATTATCATAAAAATAAAATGAAAGGTAGAATAAATGAAAAAAATAGCTATATATGGAAAAGATGGAATAGGAAAATCTACAACTACATCAAATTTGTCAGCGGCATTATCCCATTTAGGATATAAAGTCATGCAAATAGGTTGTGATCCAAAAGCAGACTCAACAAAAAATCTTATGAAAGGTGAATTCATAGATACAGTTCTTGATGTCATGAATGAAAAAGGTGACAATTTAGAGCTTTCAGATATAGTATTTGAGGGATATAACGGGGTACTTTGTGTAGAAGCAGGGGGACCTACACCAGGAGTAGGATGTGCCGGTAGAGGAATAATAGCTGCTTTTGAAAAACTAGAAGAGTTAGAGGCATTTGAAGTTTATAAGCCAGACATTGTAATATACGACGTTCTAGGTGATGTTGTATGTGGTGGATTTTCTATGCCAATTAGAAATGGTTATGCAGAAGAAGTATACATAGTTACATCTGGAGAAATGATGTCGATGTATGCTGCTAGCAATATATCTACAGCAGTAAATCAATTTAAAAAGAGAGGGTATGCGTCATTAAAAGGTCTTATTTTAAATGCTAAAAATGTTGAAAATGAAGAAGATTTAGTAAATAACTTAGCACAAGAAATAAATTCACATGTTTTCCACAATGTCCCTAGAAATGGAATAGTACAGGTGGCAGAAAATGAAGGAAAAACAGTAATAGAAAAAGACAGTAATAGTGAAATGGCACAAATATATTTAAATTTAGCTAAAAAAATCATAGCTTAAAAATGTAGGAGAAAAAATCATGAAATTAAAAAAAGTATTATCAGTATTAATGGTTTCAGCAATGTTTTTAACGGGATGCGCAAGCGGTAACTCGGGCAAACAAGAAGAGAAAAAAGCAGAAGAGGAAAAAAGCGTAAAAGTAGTTGCTTGTTCAGTAGCAGCAACTAATGTTTTACATGAATTAGGAGCTGATATAATCGGAATCCCAACAACTCAATTAGATATACCGGAAGATCTAAAAGATTTACCACAAGTAGGACAAGCAATGGCACCAGATTTAGAAAAAGTTGCCTCACTTGAACCAGATGTATTTGTAATGGACAAATCATTTAAAGAGTCAGTAGAAGAAAGTATGAAAGAATATGATATCAATACATTTTATATAGACACAACTACTTATACAAATTTCTTAACTAGTATAGAAGAATTAGGAAAAGAAATAAATAAACAAGAAGAAGCAGAAAAGTTAATAAGTTCTTTAAAAGAAAGTGAAAAAGAAGTTGCTAAAATAAAAGGCGATACAGATGCAACAGTTGCTATATTATTTGGTAGTGGAGAAAACTTCATGTTAGCTACAGAAACTTCTTACTTAGGAGATTTACTTAAAACTGTAGGTGGAACAAATATAGCTACAGAATTAGATGGTTCAGCAAAATCACCATATCTTCAATTTAGTTTAGAGCAAATAGTACAAACAAATCCTGACTATATATTAAGATTTGCTCATGGTAACTTAGAAGAAACTAAAAAAGCTTTTGATGATGCATTCGATAAAAATCCAGCATATGCAGAATTAGATGCAGTAAAAAATAATAAAGTAATAGACCTTGATTCAAACGTATTCAACGTATCAGCAAATTTAAATGTAAGTGAAGCTATAAAAACTTTAGGTGGAATATTATACGGTGAATAATATGAAACTTAATAAAAAAATAATAACATTAACTATGGGCGGTATCGCCCTAGTTTTACTTTTAGTAATACTATCAACAATTGGAAGTGTTAATTTAAGTTTAGGGGAAATATTTAGCGCACTTATCAATAATGATAATAAAATGGTAACGACTATAGTTTATAAAATGAGGTTACCGAGGAATATACTTGCAGCATTAGTTGGAGCTAATTTAGCAGTTTCAGGTCTTTTACTACAGTCGGTTATGAAAAACTCACTGGCAGACCCAGGAATAACAGGTGTTTCAACAGGGGCAAGTGTTATGGCGGTAATAATACTTTTATTATCACCAGCTTACACTAGTATGCTACCTTTTTTTGCATTTATAGGGGGAGCATTAGCGTGTACTCTTGTCTATATCATGGCATGGAAAAACGGACTTCATCCAGGAAGAATAGTCTTATCTGGTGTGGCAATAAACACAATATTAGGTGGAGTAATAAGTTACTTATCAACAATGCACAGTGACAAAATACAAAGTGCAATGCTTTGGCTAAATGGAAGTTTAGCAACTAAAACTTGGGCAGATGTTAATATGCTTATTACATATTCAATAGTAGGCCTAATAATAGCATTATTTTTAATAAGAAGTGCAAATGTACTTCAACTTGGAGATGATGCAGCTAGAAACTTAGGATTTAATGTTAATTTAACTAGATTGGCTATATCAGCCGTTGCAGTATTTTTAGCAGCAACAGCAACAGCAGTAGTAGGTATTATAAGTTTTGTTGGACTTATAGTTCCTCATATAGCTAGGATGCTTATGGGAAGTGATCATAAATATACAATACCATTTAGTATTATATTTGGTGCTATTGTCCTTTTAGTAGCAGATACTTTAGCAAGAACTATTGGAGGGCCTATAGAAATACCAGTTGGTGTAATTATGTCTATAATAGGAGGACCATTTTTCTTATACTTATTAAGACGTAAAGGGAGCTATTAAATATGATAAAAGCAAAAAATTTAAAAGTTGGATACGAACAAAAAATTATAATTGAAGATTTGAGTATAGATATAGAAAAAGGACAAGTAGTTTCTATATTAGGACCAAATGGAAGTGGAAAAAGTACACTTTTAAAGGCTTTATCAAGAATGGTAAAACCTAAAAGTGGTGAAATATATATAGAAAATCAAAAATTAACAGATATAAAAAATAAAAAAATCTCACAAAAGTTATGCTTATTATCACAACATAATACTGTACCAGGTGATATAAGTGTGGAAGATTTAGTTTATTTCGGAAGAATGCCTCATAAAAAATGGTATGAAACAAAATTGAAAGAAGATGAAGAAATAGTAAATTGGGCAATAGAAAATGTAGGGCTTACTAAATATAAAAATACACCAGTAAGTACACTATCTGGAGGAGAAAGACAAAGAGCTCACCTAGCTCAAGCATTATGTCAAAAACCAGAGATACTATTACTAGATGAACCAACTACTTATTTAGATATATCTCATCAATTAGAGTTAATGGAATTAGTCAGAGAAATAAATAAAAATTTAAATATAACAATAATAATGGTACTTCATGATTTAAACCAAGCAAGCAAATATAGTGATAGACTTGTAATCATGAAAAATGGGAATATAGTTGCAGATGGACATCCAAATGAAACTATAAGTCACGATATTATAAGGGATGTATATGGGGTTAAATGTGATATTGACCACGACCCAATAAGTAAAAAGCCTAGAATTCATCCGATAGAAACTATAAAGGCAATTGTATAATATGGAAAGGGAAAATAATGTATACTTTAGATATTTTAAATAGACTTAATGATATTAATGCAGATAAAGATATAAAATCATTATCTCATGCAGTTTTTCCAGGGACTCACTGTCCCTTATTTGGAGTAATTCTTACAGCATCATATATAAAAAATATGGCATTGGTAGTTGTAGGAACAAGCGAATGTACATACTATGCTAAAAACTTTGCTTACCATAGGCAAGAAGGTTTAGATAGCGTGTATTCTGTGGCAATAAAAGAAAGTGATGTTGTTTTTTCAGCTGAAAAGAAAGTTAAAAAAGCAATAAAACAAATAATAGAATTTGAAAATCCAGATGCAATCATGGTAGTTTCAACATGTGTTCCAGAAGTTATAGGGGAGGATTACTCATCACTTTCATATTCTTTAGAAGATGAAGTAGATATACCTGTATTTGTTGTAAATACAGATCACTTTACATGTAACGCACATATACCAGGGATGAGTCGTTCTTTAGCAGTTCTTAGTACAGCTATGAAAAAATTTAAAGACAAAAAAGGTATAAATATACTTGGACATAGACAAAAAAATGTGGAAGAGACAGAACTTATTAAGTTAATGAAAAAACACAATATAACTATAAATGCTGTAATTCCTTCAAAATGTAGCATAGAAGATATACAAAATGCGTCTAAAGCACAATTAAATATAGTAACGGATATGATAGCATTAGATTTAGCAAAATCTATGAAGAAAAAGTTTGATATAGATTATATTTACTTTGATAAGCATATGGATAAAGAAACTATAACTAAAAACTATGCAAAATTAAGTGAAATTTTAGAAGTAGACTTCTTAAGTGACTTAGAAGACGAAATAAAAAGATATGAAGAATTATATAATACTAGCTGTGAAATTTTAAATGGCAAAAAATTAGTTTACGGAAATACTCCTATGATGGCATTTGAAACAGTAGACTTCTTAAGTGACTTAGGATTAGAACCAGTATTTGTTCAAGTTAGAGAATTATATGAACAAGATGTAAAACATAAAGAAAATATATCTAAAAAAGGATTTAATCCATATATAAGTAGGATTGCAAATATTGCCCCTCTTAGAAAATTATATGGTTCAATGGATGGCGATATATACATAGGACATGAAAATCCAATGATATTAAAACAACATGGACTTACACAAATAACACTTGATGACCATGCACAAAAAATAGGTTATGAACTTCCAATTGGTATTATGGAAACCTTAATAAAAATATTATCATTAGAAAAAAATACTAAGAGGGAGGTAATGATGAATGCAAGTATGTAAGTATTTTCCGGTAGCAAGTGACAGAATGGGTATGATTTGGACTATTTCATCTATAGAAGGAGCCTGTATTATAGAATTTGGACCAGCAGGGACTACTCACTTTGCTATAGAAGGAATTGGTTCTTTAAATGGAGAAGAAAAATCAAAAATATATTCAACACATATGGATCAAGGTGATGTTACTTTTGGTAAATATGATAGATTAGAAAATTCTATATTAGAAATAGATGAAAATATAAATCCTAAATATATATTTGTAATGGCATCTTCAGTATCTTCAGTAATAGGAGCTGACGTTGAGAGTGTCTGTTCTACAATGCAAGACAAGGTAAAAGCTAAGTTAATACCTATAACAACAGCAGGTCTTAAATATGATTATACTGTAGGAGTAGAAAACACACTATTACTTCTTATAAATAATGTTGTTAAAAGTAGAGAAGAATTAGGAATCGAAAATGGTCAACAAACTTACAACATAATAGGTTCAAATATAGATAGATATAATTTCTTATCAGATACTAATGAATTGGAAAGAATAATGGATGTTATATTTGATAAAAAAGTAAATACAACTTTCACAGCTTATACAAATATTGATGAAATAGAAAGAGCATCTATGGCATCATTAAATATAGTTACAAGAAAAGAAGGTTTAAAAGCAGCTATGATTATGGATGAAAGATACGGAATTCCATACATATATGCTAATTTATACGGTTTAAAAAATACTATCAAATTTATAGAACAAGTAAAAAATATAACATCATGGGAAGTTAATGAAGAAAATTTAGAAAAAGAAATAGAAAGTGTAAAGAATCATCTATTCTCAGTAAAGAGAAGATTCTATTTCTATGAAAAAAATAAGGATGCCGCTGTATTTGGTGATTATGATACTGTAATAGGTATGAGCGATTTACTAAATGAGTTGGGAATAAATATTGATAGAAAGCAAATCATATACAAAACAGATTGTGAAGATGAGACAATAATAGCAAGTGATGATGAGTTAGATAGAATGAAATATCTAAGAGATACAGAACTACTAATGTTATTAGGTGATGGTGTTACTTTAGATATGAAACATAACTCAAAATTTGATTTACAAATAAGTAATCCGAATTTACATAGAGTGAATATATATCCATCAACTCCTTACATAGGATTTAAAGGATGCTTACTTATGATAGAAAAAATACTTAATATAAAATTATAAAATAAAAATTTGATTTTAATAAAAATAGGAGGAATAACCTCCTATTTTTATTTCTTATTATACTAATATTATTTAATAAAATTCATAAAAATTATGATGCTTTAGATTCTGTTTTTTCAACTGTTGGTGGGAACATTTTGAAGAATATTGCTCTTATTAATGGAGAAACAATTAATAAGTTTAGTGGCATTGCAACTATAACATTTCTCACAATACCTAATCCATAAGCTGCAAAGAAGTGTGGTCCAAATCCAAGGTTTGTAACAACTCCGAATGCAGACATCCAAAGAACCATCCCACAACATGTGAAGAATGACATAACTATTCCTACTTTAGCCATACTGTCGCCTTCTTTTATAAATTTAGGGCGATACGTCCAACTATTTTACCAACTACGAAGATATCTACTATTAATGCGAATACGAATGCAGCAGGGAATCCTAATATAGCATGTAAAAATATATTTGCTGAAAATCCTTCTATAAGTGCTACGTTATAACAACTCATGATATAAACCATAGTTGTACATATCATTAAAATAAATATAAATAATAAATAACAAAATAAATAATCAACGGATAAAAGGAGTAATATTATGCAGACTTATTTAAATGAGAATAATTTAGTTGATTTAATAAGTGATAAACATGCTAAATTAAGAAAAAAGGTAATAGAGGCATGGGTACAAAACGGAGAAGAAAAAATAACAGATACAGAATCGTATATGATTGCTATTATTCATAAAGAGAGCACAACAGTTGCCCAAATAGCTAAGAAGATAGGAATGTCACGCCAAGGAGCACATAAATGTGCCAAGGTGTTAATGGAGAGAGGATATATAAAAATAGAGGAGCATCAAGATAATTCAAGAGATAAATTACTTTGTCTTACCGATAAAGGGAGATACTTTATGGATGAAACTTTACATATAAAAAGAAATATAGAAGAAGAAATAATCAAATCTATAGGTAAAGAAAAGTTTGACATGATGAAGGAAATTTTTAGCTCTTCTTGGTTTAAATAAGTTTAATAAAGTTAAAGATGTAAATGTAAGTACAGTTTCAAAAGCTTTTAAACAGTGCGAACTTAAGGGACTGTTAACTTCTACAATCGGAAGTGGGACTTTCGTTTCTTATGATGCTACAACTAATTCATATATAATGCCGGGGAAAAAGGATTTAGAAATGATAGAAATGGCATCGATATTTCCAGATATGGGTGCGAATGAAGAAATTGTTGAGAAGTTAAAGGAAATATCATTTGAACCCGATGTTGGAAATTTATTTACATATGCAAAACCAGGTGGAGAAATAGACTTATGTGGACATGCTACTTTAGCTTGTGCATATGTAGTAATGAATTATTACATGCAACTGCTTCAGGAACGGATACAGATAGTGTTTCTCGTAGTTTCGCACCAAAATTAAACGTACCAGAAGATCCAGTTTGTGGTTCAGGTCACTGCCACATTGCACCATATTGGATGAATAAATTAAATAAAAATTCAATTGTGGCATATCAAGCATCACCAAGAGGCGGAACACTTTACTGCACAAAAGATGGAGATAGGGTTAAATTAAGCGGAAAGGCAGCCCTATATTCAGAAGCTGATATTAATATAGGGTAATACACTTGAAAAGAGATTATAGACTTATAATAAATTAAAAAGGGATGTATGTGGATAAATAAAAATTTACTCTACAGCATCCTTTTTATAGTGTTTAAATTTTTGAACTTTATAAATGCATATATAAAAATATGTAATATTTTACAAATAGACAATTTTATTACATAAAATATATATTTTGTAATGAAATTATGTATAATAAATGAGGAAAAAATATATGGGAGGTTTATTATGAAAAAATTATTAAGAAAAATTTCTATGGTTGCTTGTAGCCTTGTACTATCTATAACAATGGTTGCAGCAACATCATCTTCATCTTTAGCACTAAATAGTGCAGGGTGGAGTCCGTGGATTGTAAAATCTAAATCTTCAGCTGGAAAGTATTATGGAGATTGGAAAACAGGTGTAAAAGGAAAAGGAGGAAAAGGAGTTAAAATATCCTTAACAAAAGGTTATACTGTAAGCAATACTTTAACAGGAAATATAAAATTAAGTCATTCTAAACTTGATCTAACACTAGGGTATTCAACAACAGAAACTTTTAATAGAACGGCTTCATATTCAATAAGTGCTCCAAAAAAGAATAAAACATACACTATAAAATATAGAAATGTTTACAACAGAACTAAACTAAATCAACAAAGATATTTTATGGTTAATGATAAATTTATGGACACTCAAAACGCAATTGCATATGGAAATAAGTTTAGTCATTTTGAATATAAATGGAGTGTAAATTAATTTAGGTTTTATATATGAAAAAGAGTTATAAAATATTTTTAACAATAATTTCAGTTTTATTATTACCTGGATTAATAACTGGATGCAAGAAGTTAGATTATAATGGGGATGAGAATAATTATAATGTCTATATTTATGGGAAATGGGATAATGATATTTCTGTTTTAAAAAATGAAGATATTATTATTCAGGTTCCTATTTATGATTTTAATCATAAAATTGATGATGATACATCTATAAGTATACAGAATTTTGATGATGGTGAAATATACAATATAGAGTTAAATAATAAGCAAGAATTCCCTGAATTCACAAGTTATACATTACAGTTTAATATGTTATTTAACACTACAGGACGATTTAAATTAGACGATATAGAGGCAGTTATAACTACTGCATCAGATACTTACTCTGCTAATTTAGGAAATTATTCTGTGACAGTATATGATGAAAATTCAGTAAGTGATGATATAGAAATTGTGGGTGGAATCTCTTTAGTAGAAGCTATAAACGAAGAGAATACTTATTCACTAAGTTATACAGTAAAAAATAATTCTAACAATGATATATTGCTAGAAAAAATTAATTTAAATTCTTCGGATAAACTGTCTATAGATTTTGATAGTGTAAATTTATGCCCAAATGAGGAAAGAGATATAGATTTTACTTTGACACTTGATAACTCAGTATCAAATTCAATAATAAAACCATCAATAATAGGAAAATCTAATGGCAAAACAATAGAGACTTTAGGAACTAGTATTCTTGTGGTAGATCCCGTTTCAATAGAGAAATTATATGAATTAATAAATACTAATTAATTATAAAAAATAATTAATTATATAACTTAAAAAAGAAATGTCATATTTAATGGCATTTCTTTTTTTATGCAGATTTAAGGTTTTTTATATTAATAGATATCAAAAATAATAACTAATCATTATTTTTAATAAATACATCATCTTTTTTACAAGTTCTAATAAACATCCACAAACAAACAAGTGCAGCTGCAATTTCAGATACAGGGAAGGTAATCCAAATTCCAGTAAGCCCAATTATTTTATAAAAGAACATAGAGACTGGGATAATTATTATACATTGTCTTACAAGAGAAATTGCCAAGCTGTAAGTTCCTTTTCCAATTGATTCATACATCGCAGATATAATAAACGAAATCGCAGAAAATAAGAAACCAAGGCTCATTATACGAAGTGTTACAACTCCAAGACTCATCATATTTTCTGATGCACTAAACATTGAAAGTAATTGTCTTGGTATAAACATAAACAATAATAAACCAATTAACATAAGCACAACAGAAACAATAAGACTTATCTTCAATGTTTCAATAATTCTACCCCTATCTTTGGCTCCATAATTAAATCCAATAATAGGTCTAATACCTTGAACTAACCCATTTACAGGCATGGTGATAAATGTTTGAAGTCTGTAATAAATACCGTAAATCGAAACGGCAGTATTTGAGAATTTTACTAAAACAGAATTAAGTGCAATTGTAAGAATAGAAGAAATTGAAATCATAAGCGCCGATGGAATTCCAACTGCATATATCTGCTTGATAATGTTCCAATCGAATTTAAACAGTTTTAAATCGATTTTTAATACGCTATCATTTCTGATGAAAAATATAAGTAGTATAAGGAATGATACTATTTGACCAATTACAGTGGCTATTGCGGCTCCAGTAACACCAAGTTTCGGCATTCCAAACCAGCCAAATATAAATATTGGATCTAGAATTATATTTAAGATAGCCCCAATTATTTGTGAAATGGTTGGTAGCAACATTTTTCCTGTTGCTTGAAAAACTTTTTCAAAAGTAAGTTGAAAAAATAATGAGAATGAAAGCAACACTACTATATAAGTGTAACTACATCCATCGGAAAAAATTGCATCATTGTTAGCATAAATTCTGAAAAATGGCTTGATAAATAATAGCCCCAAGATGATAAATAAAACAGAATGTGCAAGAGCTAAAATCATAGAGTGGGTAACAGTATTATTTGCCTCATCAATATTATCAGCCCCTAAATTTCTAGAGATATAAGAATTAATCCCAACACCTACACCGACAGAAACAGCTAATAATATATATTGGATTGGAGCGGCAAGCGATACTGCAGTTAGTGCATTTTCACCGAGTTTTGCGACAAAAATGCTATCGACTATGTTATACATAGATTGCACAAACATAGAGACTATAGGTGGACATCCCATAGTAAAAATTAAAGAAGCAATCGGTTTAGTCCCCATTTGGTTTTGATTTGTTTTTTCCATTTAACGACCCCCTTATTAAATAAATATTTCTTTGAAACATATAAAAGAAATCATAATCAAAAATGAGTATAATTTTATATATGTTATAAAAAAAAGGCTATATATCAGCTCATTTTTGTTCAGAAACGAGAAAATATATAGCCTTTTAGTATTTCTACTAGTTAGCAATTAAATTATATCATATAATATAAGTAGTAATCAATCAAACTAAAATAAAAAGAAATAACTACGTTAAAGTTATTTATAGTTTGTTAAATAGGTATTATTAAAAAGGTACGAAATAATAAAATTTTATATCAACTTTTGGAAATAATGACTTATTTAATTGATAATTTATGGCAATCTATTGACATAAAAATATAAAAATGATAACCTACTAACAGAATACAAATAACTTTTAATTTTAGTCCGGTGAGGCTAAAAAAGGAGGATAAAAATGTTAAAATCAAGAAATTTGGTCCAACCAGAAGACTTTTCAATTAAAGAAATAGATGAAATTTTAGATTTGGCTCAACAAATCATGGCTAATCCTGACAAATATTCTGAAGTTTGTAAGGGAAAATTATTAGCTACATTATTTTATGAACCATCAACTAGAACTAGACTTAGTTTTGAATCAGCGATGAAGAGATTAGGCGGAAATGTTGTAGGATTTTCAGAACCTGGCTCATCATCAGTATCTAAAGGAGAATCATTAGCTGATACAATAAGAACAGTATCTGGATATGTTGATATAATCGCGATGAGACATCCAATCGCAGGCTCAGCATCAGAAGCAATAAAATATGCTGAAGTACCTTTTATCAACGCAGGAGATGGTGGAAATCAACATCCAACTCAAACACTAACAGATTTACTAACAATAAAAACATTAACAGGAAGATTAGATAACCACGTAATAGGACTATGTGGGGATTTAAAATACGGAAGAACAGTACATTCACTTGTAAGAGCAATGAATAGATACAACGACAGCAAATTTGTATTTATAGCTCCAGAACAATTAAGAATGCCTGGATATGTAAAACAACATTTAAAAAATCATGTTTATTATGAAACTGCAAGCTTAGATGATGCAATACCAAGTTTAGATCTTTTATATATGACAAGAATTCAAAAAGAAAGATTTGCAGATTTAGAAGAATATGAATTATTAAAAGACTGTTATAGATTAGATGCAGAAAAAATGAACAAAGCATCAGAAAATATGTTAGTAATGCATCCATTACCAAGAGTAAACGAAATCGCAACAGAAGTAGACGACGACAAAAGAGCAGTATATTTCCAACAAGCTAAGTTTGGAATGTATGTAAGAATGGCTTTAATAATGAAACTTTTAGGGGTAGATGTAGAGGAGTAAAATAATGTACAAAATAATAGAGAACGCATACGTAGGAGAAGATATGTACCAAATGAAGGTACAAGGAGAATTCAAAGGAGAAATGGGTCAGTTTTATATGCTTAGAGCATGGGATATGTATCCAACCCTATCAAGACCCATCAGTATTCACGATATAGACGAAAACAGTATAACTTTTTTATATAAAGTAGTTGGCGAAGGGACAAAAATATTCAGCAGATTAACACCTGGAGACAACATAAAATTAGAAGGACCTTATGGTAGTGGGTACCAAAAGGTAGAAGGTAAAGTTGCATTAGTAGGAGGCGGAATCGGAGTAGCACCTCTATACTTAGTAGCAAAAAATATACCAAATAGTGACGCATATTTAGGTTTTAGAAATGAACCTATATTAATAGATAAATACGAAGAAGTTTGTAACAATGTCAAAACTGCAATAGGAAGCACTTTTGTTACAGATATAATAAACACAGAAGAATACGACTATATATTAACTTGTGGTCCAACACCAATGATGAAGGCATTAATGGACAAAGTTGAAAAAACAAATGCCGAAAAGGGAACAAACACAAGAGTAATGGTATCTCTTGAAAATAGAATGGCATGTGGTATGGGTGCATGTTTAGTATGTACTTGTAAAACTCAAGGCGGAAACAAAAAAACTTGTAAAGACGGTCCAGTATTCTGGGGAGAGGATGTGATTTTTTAATGGCTGATTTAAGTGTAAAATTTAAAGATTTAACTTTTAAAAATCCAATAATAATGGCATCTGGTACCTTTGGATTTGGAAGAGAGTACAACGAGGTTTACGACATATCACAATTAGGTGGAGTAAGTGGTAAGGGGCTTACATTAAATGCAAAACCAGGTAACAACGGAATAAGAGTTTGGGAAACGCCATCAGGAATGATAAACAGTGTAGGACTTGAAAATCCAGGGGTAGAAGGATTTATAGAAAAAGAACTTCCTTTCTTTGAAAAATTAGACCTAATAAGAATTGCTAACGTAGGGGGAGGATGTTTAGAGGACTACATAAAAGGTGTTGAACTTTTAAACGATAAAGACATAGACATAATCGAATTAAATATTTCTTGCCCAAATGTTAAAGCAGGTGGGATGGCATTCGGAATAAAAAGCGAAGTTGCGAGAGAAGTTGTAAGAGAAGTTAGAGCAGTTTGCAAAAAGCCACTAGTAATCAAACTTTCACCAAATGCAGAAGACATAGTAGAAATGGCAAAAGTTTGTGAAGAAGAAGGGGCAGACGGT
>NZ_CABQXJ010000076.1:0-15403 GCF_902468165.1 uncultured Intestinibacter sp. | reverse complement strand
TTCCCAAAAGTGCTATACTTTTATTATGGAAAGCAAAAATTTTGACTATAAAAAACTAAAAAAAATTCTAGATAAAGAGAACATATCGGTTGAACAGTTAGCTAAATTGACTGGTAAAACAAAGAAGGCTGTAAGACCATGGTTGAATGGAACTACTACACCTCATAAGAGTAGTTTAGAGAAGATTTTAAAGGTATTGCATATAACTGAGGAGAGTATATCTAAGGATGGGGTATCGATGAAAAATATGCAGTATGAGGTTATTTCAGAAACTTTAGATTATTTATTTTCATATTTCTTACCATTTTTTGCCTATTTTTCTAAAAATAACGAGAATTATCAAATCAAACAGCGTATGAATAGATTAAACACATTAAGTAAATTACATGATGATTCTATACAGTACAGAAGCTCCAAACTGCTATTTGATAAAAAAATTACATTGGATAAACAGCTATTTTCTATCATTGAACAAATAAAAGATTATGTTGAGCAGGAGCAATTTCCATGGGAAGATATGAAGAAAATTTCAGAGGATATGATTTATTCCCTTGCCTTAGAAAAAATAAAAGAGAAAGATGAGAACATAGACTCGTATTCATTATATAGACAAACTTGCATTAAAAGTATTCAGCTAATTGAAGAAAGCTTCAAAAGATCTAGTACACTTTTGAGAATGCTGGGTGAGAGAACAATGACAGATTATTCAAACGAATTACTATATGATAATCAGGCGTTATTAGATAAACATATTGTTGATTCGCATATGGGGATTGTTGCAAATATGTTTTTGTCTAATAAGAAATTGATGAGTGATATTTTTGTGAATGAGTTAGACAAGTATTTCTATTTTTCAGAATATTATCTACAGATGTATGAATGGAATAAGAGTGATTCCTCTGCTACAAATTTACCTATTCCAAGTGATGAATTTGTTATTTATTTGAAATGGAAGATTTACAATATAAGTGATGAAGAATATGCTAAACTAATGTTAGAATCAATTGATCGAAAAATACTTTCTAAATTTGATTTTGATTATGACATTAATACGATTATAATTGAAATTTTTGATAGCTTGATTCCGTTAATGATATATGAATCCCGATTGGTATGTTTGGCATATATAAAAGAGCATAAATTAAATTATTCTTTAGAGCTGTTATGTATTTTCGAAGAGCTACCAATCCAATGGACAAAATGAGAAGGAAAACGAAATTAGAATGCAAATAGTTTTGTAGAAAATTTTGTAAATATGGTGTCAGACTTATTAATGCCTATCAAGCATTATAAGTAAAGGATTAATATAATATTCGAGAAGCATCTATATGATATATATATTTATTGAAGATCAAAGTTTAATTTTGATAGTATTTCAGGGATAGAAAATTTTCAAAAACTTGTAGATGTATTAAGAAGTAAGGGGGAAGAGAGAGGTATGGAAATGGAACAAAAACGTGAGCAATTTAATCAGTTGATAGAGAAATTTTATGAACGAAATATAGTTAATGATAAAACTGATGAAGAGTATCTTGAAAATTTTAGATTACGGGTAGGAAAATTTTTATCTCAAAAACCTCTCAAAGAAAATCCAGAAGTTAAAGAGATAATATTTAACTGCTTAAAAGATGATTATCTATATTATTCAGAAAAGCATATTGCGGCAATTCTAAAAGCTTTCCACGAAAAGTTAAGTAAGGATCTGTTAGATAAAGGAGTGAGTATAAGTGATTGTTGTTTTATTGATATATTGAATAAGAGGACGGAGAAGAATAACAGTTCAAATGTACTAGTTAATCAGTATCTGAATGAAAACTATCTTCCTAATAACTACAGTAAACATTTCAGTACGATGGTGAATATTGAATTGAAAAACGAGAGACATAATAATGGGTCGAAGAACTATAGTTACTATACAGAAGATATTTATAAAATTGAGAAGGAAAATGAAATTGCAGTTATAAGAAGTGTATTGAAAGATAAAAAATATTTGATAATGATAGATGATTACTCAGGGACCGGGAGTACAATCAAAGATTTTATAAAAATACTAAAGAAATATATTGCTTAAATGAGATTAGTATAAATACTAAATTATTAGATTTTTTAGCTAGAAATGATATTGTAGTACATTTTTTTAACTACTTTGAAGGATATAGTGGAACTTTTTATCCTAGAAATAAATATAATAGTGGAAAATTACTTGTTAAACAAGTTGAAAAATATGAAAATAGTGAAGAGAGATTAAAAATAGCCAAGTCTATTGTAAACGGAATTGGAGTTAATATTTCTGAAATTTTGTATCATTACTATAGACATGAAAAATTTGAGGTAAAAGAAGTAATAGATTGGATAAGAAAAGATGCTTTTAAACAAATTGAAAATGCTAAAGGCATTCAACAAGTTATGGCAGTTGAAGGTGAAATTTGGCAGAGGTTTTATTCTACCTTCAAATACTTTTTACCAGAAGATTTTATAATGAATAAAAGAGTTAAGAGACCACCAGATAACCCGATAAATTCTTTAATTTCATTTGGAAATTCAGTTTTATATGCTAAGACAATAAATTCTATTTATAGAACACATTTAGATCAAAGAATTAGTTTTTTACATGAACCATCAGAGGGAAGATTTTCGCTTAGTTTAGATATTAGTGAGGCATTTAAGCCAATATTAGTATATAAGACTATTTTTGATTTAGTGAATAAGAAAAAACTTCAAGTAACAAAGCATTTCGATAAAAAATACAATTATTGTCTTTTAAATGAAGAAGGAAGAAAAATATTTATAGAAGCTTTTGAAAAGAGAATAGAATCAGTATTTATGCATCCAACATTAAAGAGAAAGGTATCATATAGAACTGCAATAAAATTAGATTGTTATAAACTTATAAAAAATATATTGGAAGATAAAGAATTTATACCATTTAATTGTAAGGAGAATTTATAATGAGTAAAAAATTAAACTATAATTATGTATTTGTATTTTATGATGTTGGAGAAAAACGTGTGCAAAAGGTTTTTAAAGTTTGTAAAAAATACTTATCACATTTTCAAAAATCGGTATTTAGAGGGGAGATGAATCCATCTAAGCTGATAAGATTTAAAACTGATTTAAACAAAGTAATAGATAAAAATGAAGATTTTATATGTATAATTAAGTTGATAAATGGAAATGTTTTTGGAGAAGAAGTATTAGGTTCAAAGGGTAATAATACAGGAGAAGATTTAATAATTTAAAAACTTGTTATAAAAATATATGTATAAAATAATCCAAAAAATAAAGAGGACTGCTCCCAGTCCCCTAAAATTATCTTCCAGATCTCCAATTTATCATAACATCATCACATTCATACATAACCTCATCAACTATACAGCCTGCAGGTTCTGCAAATAGAGCTGGTGCAAATTCTGGATATTCGTATATTGCATATATACATCCAAGCCATAAGTTCGAGCTTAGATACATCCAAGTGTAGTCTCTCTCTAAGCTAGAAACTAGATTTTGGACTGCTATTTTGTCGTAAGTCTCTAAAATATCGGCGTTTGGTGTGCCTGCTATTTCGTGTACTCTGTTTGCAATTTGCAATTTACCGAACTCTTCCATCCATTTATCCGCTTTTATAAGTTGTTTATTCGTTATAAGACAGTGAAGATGATATTTTAAATCTTCAATTAGATTGTAGTAGTATAAGATATTCTTTTTAAGATCGTCTGAATACCTTCTAATATCACAATTAAGTCGATTTAGTTTTTTATCAAATACGTTTTTATTCATAAAATCTTGGAAATCTTGATAAGTAGATGCACTGAAATCAGTATATTTAAACGATTGTTGGACAATATGCCAAATTGCGTTTTTCGCATCTTCACTCAACAAGTGTTCTGTATTATTTTCTAAATCAGCTTTATCTTCTTCATAATAACTAGATTCTGAAGTTTCTATTTCAGAAGGCTCATCGACAGACACATTAACAGTATTGACAGTGTCTACATGTCCTTCAGACTCATCATATTCTCCAGTTTCAGCTATTTCAAAATCTTCTTCAATTAGGTCGAAGTCTTCGTATTTTTTAATGACTGAATCAGCTACAACAAGTTCGTCGTCATCTTCTAAAAATGCAAAGCTATTTTCAACTATTTCGTCTTCTTCACATTTTTGAAGTATAGAAGGTGCCTCTTTGTTTATATAAGTCTCGCTTGCGTAAGTTTGTGAGTAAGTCTCGTTAAACGTATCTTCAAATGTATCTTCTACAGTTTGTGTACTCGTCTCAAACACTTTCACTTCTGCTAATTTCACAACTTCGGCAACTTTCACCTCTGCTACTTGAACAGCCTCAACAGCTTTTTCTTCATAAACTTCTTCACATAAATATTTCTCAGTTGTATCTAATGAATCAACTTTATTTTCAAAATCTATTTCACAAGATTGTGTTTCATAAACTTCTTCAAAATCATCTTCTAAATTAGTGTTAGCAGTTTCTGTTTCATAAAAATCGTATGTATTTTCTTTGTAGATATCTTTATAAGTATCTTCTTTGAAATCGTCTTTTGAAACTTCTGTCTCTACTATTCTTTCTTTATAAACTTCTTCAAAAATCTCCTCAAAAGCGTTTGATGTGCTTATTTCTTCTGCAACTTCTTTTACAATTTCACGTACTGGTTCACAAGGTTTCTCTTCTGCTTTATAAGAAGAATCGTAAGAATCATAAGATTTCGCATTTTGGATATTTCTTTTGTTTGAGTTTGAAGTAGATGATTTTAGCGAGAAGAAATGTGCAGTCCAGTTTTCACAACATTTGTTGATTTCGTCTACAACAACTTCTGACGAGCTGTCGAATAAATCATGTCCAAAGTGTGGTTTTTCATAAATCGCACTTACACAACCAAGCAGTAAACTCGAATTTATATACATCCAAGTGTAGTCGCTTTCTAATCTACGTATTAAATCATCTCCATATATGTACTTATAATCGTCTAATATGTCGCTATTTTTAGCCTCATAAATATTGTGTATAAGGTTTTTTCTCTGCATATCAGAGAATATATCCATCCACTCATCTACACTAAGCAATCTTCTATGTGTTAAAATCGAGCAAATATGGTCGTTTAAATCATCCATAAGGTTGTAATAATAAACTATGTCTTTTTTTAGCATATCAGTATATACGATATTGTCGCCACATGCACGATTTAGCTTTTTCTCAAACACATCATTTTTAAGTAAATCTTTTAAATCCTCGAAAGTCATGGTGTTTAAGCCTGTATTTCTGTAAGAATAATCTGCAATAGAAGGAATAACTCTCTTTGCGCTGTTAGTTAAAAGTTCTGTGTTTTGAGAGGGTTTTTCAGAAGTCTTGTTAGAAGATAAAGATGAAAATAAATCTTTAAAAAAACTCATTAATGTTTCCTCCTCAATATATTAAACCCGTCCAAATTTGGATGAGCCTTTTATATTGTATCACAAACTGAGGAGAATGAAGAGAGGGGAGTTTACAAACTTGCGTAATTTTTTTATAACACATACTACAAGACTGTAGATTATGCTTCTACAGCCTTTTTATATAATAAACTTTAATGCTGATTTTATATAGACACTACATCACTAAGGTTTAAGATTAACATATATAGACAGCGACATCACTTCTATCTGAGCAATAAGTATAATTATCTGAAACTTGTGTATTATACCTATAAACTATCTGAGATATATTATAAATTGGATTTATAAAGCAATTATTTACAACAGCATCAAAACAAATGGTTTTGACTTCACAAGGGCTAAACACTCCCAAATCTATACAATATATATCAAAGTAATAAGGGAGTTGTACATTATTTATAATCAGACTTCCTAAAATAAAGGAAGCCGATTTAGATAAATTATTGTATAAAAAAACACGAGAAGAATTACCTATTATAGTATTTGTATTATTGGATATAGCTACTGAAAATCTTATAATATCTCCTATACAAGTTGTGTACCTATCTGCACAGCTTGCAATAGATAAAGCACATTTAGCCATGCAAGAACATGATGCTATTGAAAGTCTATTTAAACTTATATCGTCTACTGCATAATACATAGAAACTGGGCTACAAATACATATTGAAATACAAGAATTACAACATGTATTAAATTTTATGCTGACTTGTTGCCATATTGGTAAATGTGAATTAGTAGATATTTGTTCATAATCACTATATAAGGTGCAACAGTCGTTTAACCCATTTATACATACACTTACTTTTGAATTTATCTGGTTTGGACTTTTATCTATATTTGCTATCCAAAATGAAAATAAATAAGTCGTATTTTCATTAAGATTATTTACAATAGTTGAAAATGATGCATTGTTTGACCCATCTCCACCTACAATTTGCATCAGTCCTGTTTCTGTGCTTGTTGAATGATCAGATAACCTCCACCAGTTATAATCATCACTATATGGAGAGATTGTATTTCCAATCGTATAATATCCTCTAAAAAGCTCGTTTGTCTGCTTAGTAAACTTAAAACAAGAAGTAATATTGTCATTTGGATATGGATTATTACTAGGTCCACTGTCAGGGCTACTTCCTTGTGAAACTTCACCAAATGTCCCATTACTAGCAACCTTAATCAAATTGTCGGGATATACAATTAGACAATTTTCTAGCGTTTGGGTGAGATATATAGCCGGCCCTATTAAAAAATCCGCCTCATATACATCTACAGTAGAAGTTACAGTTAGATTTACAGTAGTCGAGGTCACCGTATTTAAGGCATTCATACCGTCTACTCGATTTTCTGGAGCTATAGATGTATAGCTAGGTACTTTTGCCACTTGAATTTGTGATGCGGCTCTTGCATTAGCATCAAAATCAGCAGGGATAGGTAAAATAGTTTTTGAATAACCATCTGCTACAACGACTCTATAATTTCCAGGAGGTACATTAGAAAATTTATATTCACCGCTATTATCAGTAAAAGTAGCAATTGTCCTAAGGTCGCCGTCAGTACTTTGTAAAACTATCGGTATATTTGCTACTCCTGAATCATTTGTAAAGTCGATTAATCCACTTCTGTTGACATTGAAAATGAGCAATCCTGTTATACTTGCCATAAACTCATCTCCTTTTAAATAAATTTGATTTTTACTCGTTATAAAATCATAATAGCTATCGTATTATTAGTACAACAAATATTTGAGTCTGAATCTATATAAATCACCTTAGCACAACTAGTCAGTAGCCTTTGAAAATTAGACTGTATAAATGCGCTAAAGACGATTGTTTTTAATTCATATGGTTTAAAAATACCTAGATTAATATTACATAAATTTATACAACTTAAAGGCATATTGTTTAGTAAAAGTGTGTTAGGAATAAAGCAAGCACAATCAGATAAAACATTTGAAAAAATAATCGGATAGTCATTACTTCCCATACTAAATTCACTTGTATTGTATATACAAATATTAAATGTCAAAATATCGCCCACACAAGTTAAATGTTTATTTACGCAATTTGTAACGCAGAAATTATCACATACACTACCTGAAGTAGTTCTACATAAGTTTGTAACTTTTCTCAGTTTAATATCATCAATAGCGAAAAAATACATAGGTGCTACACTTAACATATTTAGCGAAACTGAAGTATTTTCGCCTGTGTTGAATTTAACGCCTATCTCCTGCCAAATTGGTAGTTTAGGATCTGTACTTATCATGTGGTTTAAGTTGCTATATAGTGGAGTATGTGTATCTAGACCATCTACTGTCATGCCTACTTTGGAATCTGATGGAGATTGATTTTTATTTAAACTTGCAACCCAAGCTGTAAATAAATAAGTTGTGTTTTTTTCGAGGTTATTTACAGTAGTCGATAAAGTTTTCTTATTTGAACTATTGCCGCCTACAATCTGCATTCTACCTGTTTCTATACTTGTCGTGTGGTCGGATAATCTCCACCAATCGTAGAGTTCACTTTCATTATATGGTTTTGTCGTATTTCCAATAGTGTAATCTCCTATTGGGATTTCGTTTGATTGTTTAATCCATGTAAAATCAGACATAAGAGATGAATTACTATATGGATTAGTTGCGGGACCGCTATTTGGCTCGCTACCTATTTCGACGTCGCCAAATGTCCCATTATCTCCAGCTGATATTAGATTATTAGGTGATAAAGAACTACACTTATCTAATATATAATTTTTATATAAAGCAGGGCCTATATAAAAGTAGACATCATCTAGGGGAGCATCCTCAGTTACTGTAATATATAAAGTTGTAGGTAATACTGCGTTTAATGCGTTCATTCCTTTTGTACGCCTGTCTGCTGGCAGCACATTTTTATAACTGGGGACCTTGCCTTGTGTGATTTCTTTTTCGGGTTTTGCAGCCGTAGCAAAGTCTGCTGGGCTAGGTGTAATAAGTCCTGTATATCCATCAACAACACTTATTTTGTAATTTCCGGCAGGTACATTAAAAAACTCAAAGTCGCCGACACCATCAGTTAAAGTCGCGACTGTATTAAAACTACCATCAGTACTTTGTAAAACTAAAGGTGTATTATTTATAGCGCCGTCAGTTCTAAAGTCGATTTCACCACTTCTATCTGCATCAAAAATTAATGCACCTGTTACAACAGCCATTAAAATCACCATCCTTGTACTTAAGTTTTTCACTTCAAAAATATTTTGCAAATTAAAATTAAATATAAATTAAATATACTGTAAGTTGAAATATACTGTAGATTAAAAATCTACTTCAAAATAAAAATAAAGTGTTATTATATAATATTTAAAAATATATAAAATGTTACCGAAATAGAGGTTAAAATGTTGGAATATAGCGTAAAGATATATGATTAACTTATATATTAATTTATATTTTCAATATACAATATAAGGTGTCGAGAAATGTAATAATTTAAATATAAAAAAAAGAAGGCTATTTAAATACGTTTATCTAATAAATAAATAATCGAATTTTATCATTAAATAATTACAAATAATAGTTTTGATAGGTTTTTTAATTCAAAGGGGCGATAATTATGTTGGACAGAATAGATGAATTGATAGAAATAGCTAAGAAATATGTAAAGATGGGTTATGATCCAATTGAGGCTATTAAAATAGCAGAGAAGAAAATATACGAAAAATATTTAAATAGCTGAGGTGAAAAATGAACATATTTAAACGGCTATATTAAAGTGAATTTTAAAAATATTATTAAAAACTCCAAAAAATAATCTAGCATTATAGGTAGATGCCAGATTATTTTTTGTGAAAATAAACTATTTTACGGTATCTTTTAAAAGCACTTCTTCTAATACCTTATCTAAATAATCTTTAGTAAATTCAATGTTTTGGTAAAATAAAAACATAGCAAATTGGTTTGGGTTTAACTCTTCTTGGTTTTCTTCGCTGAGAAGAGTTATTTGTTTTATCAACTCTTCCGAAGAGTATCTTTGAGTTAATAAATTGTTAAACGCACTTTCTGTAATTGTTTTTAATTCTTCCTTTGTCATAATAGACCTCCTCCGTATTATTATTATTATTATTTATTTTTACTATTATCGTTTATTATTTTTATTTTATCTCCAGTATTTAGTAATATTATATAAAAAATATATTTGGTTTTCACTAAAAAAACTATATTTTTCCTGAAAATCTTGACACTTTATAAACAGTATAAAAGGCAGTAAGTGAGTAATTAAATAACTAAATAATAAGTAAGCAAGAGATTAAATAGATATAAAATTAAAATAGTAAATAAAAAATAATATTATACCGAGTAGGAAAGAATAAGGATAACAACTATATAAAATCAAAGACAATTTGAATTGGTTTTACATCTTTTTATATTTATTATTTAAGTTTTATTTAAAAACTAAAGTTTTAAAATAAAATTCACTGCGTTCATTTCGCCAACGAATCAAAGATTCCGTTGCTCAAAACGCCAAGCTTATAAAATTAAAAAACTCCATTAATAACAAAAGAGTCCATTAAAACTTAGAAACATTAAATAATATAAAAATAAATTACAATAAAAAAGAACCTCTACAACAGAGATCCTTTACTTAGAGTAATATTTATCGTTCATAAGATAAGACAAAGTAAACAAGCTATTAGAGAAGTTTACATTTTCGACTTTCACATCATCAGGTACATTTATATCAGGAGCGGAGAAGTTCCAAATACCTTTTATCCCGGCGTCGACTAAAATATCTGTCATCTCTTGGACGCAGTGTTTTCTAACACATAATATCCCGATATTTATATTGTTGTTTTTAATAAAATCTTTCAAATTATCTAAGTCGATTATCTCGATTTCGTTTATTTTCATTCCGATAAGTTTTGGATTTATATCAAACAATGCTTTTATAGGAAATCCGACTTGTGAAAATCCGTCATAATTCGCTAGGGTTTGACCTAGATTTCCCGCACCTACAACTACCATATTATGTAGTTTATTAATTCCCAAAAAATCGCCAATTTCTTTTTTTAAAGTTTGAACTTGGTATCCATGCCCCTGGCGTCCAAACTCCCCAATTGTGTTAAAATCCTGTCTAATTAGAGAAGGGCTAATATTCATCATTTTGCCTAAAGTATATGATGAAATCACCTGGATATTTTTTAAATCTAATTCGTCAATATATCTATAATACTTGGTTAACCTTCTAATCGTGGCACTTGATAAAGTTTTGTCTTTTCTCATTCATATTACCTCACTATAATAAAAAATAATAAATCTTACTTATATTGTATATCAACATTGTTAAAAAAAACAATAACAATATATAAATTGAAGTATTAAAAGCATAATGGATTAAATATTGATTTATAAGGAATATTTTATATGTATGGGCAAATATATTATACTACAAGGATAATTAGCAATTTCAAAAGAAGAATGTAATATTAAAGGGGGAATATGTATGAATTTGAGTTTTGAAAAATTATCTATGGAACATAAATATCCTGTAATGGAGATTTACAACTACTATATTGAGCATACATTTGCAGCCTTTCCAGGAAATAAACTGCCTAGCAATTTTTATGAAAAGATCTTAGACGATATAAAAGACTATCCAGCATATGCAGTCAAATTAGATGATAAAGTAGTGGGCTTTTGTTACTTATGTTCTTACAAAAACTACAAGACACTTAAAGAAACAGCAGAAGTGATTTGTTATCTTTCATATGATGCAAAAGGAAAGGGAATAGGATATCACTGCTTAAAAAGACTAGAAGATGATGCAAAGGAAATGGGAATTAAGAATTTAATCGCACTTCTTTCTACAAAAAATAAAATAAGTACAAAGTTTTATTATAAATACGGCTTTAAATCTTGCGGTATAATCCAAGATATCGTGAAAAAATTTGATACTGTATTTGGAATAATCATTTTGAAAAAGACTTTATCATAAAATTAAAGCAAAAAAGAAAAGTAAAAGTGAAAGTCATAAGAAAAAGTTATATATATGTAAAGTTATAAACATAAAATCAAAATTAAACTTAAAGGAATTTGTGTTATGAGTTTTTCTATATCATTTATAAATAAAAAGAGAATAAATAAAAAGAGGTTGTCACAATTATTGCGACAACCTTTATTTTTATATTAAGCAGCAACTTCTTCTTTATCGTTTCCACGAACTACGTCAGCAGTTACTATTTTGTAATTTTTGAATATTGCATATCCTATAAATCCACCTAATATACTTACTAAAGCACAACCAGCAGCAGCTATTAATACTTTTATTGCTGGGTTATAAGCGAACATTACAGCAAGACCAGCTATTGGAGTAGCAGTTCCTGGTGAGTTGTTTACAAGTCCCATAGAAGCTATTATTACACCTGACATAGCCCCACCTATGAAGTTAGTAACATATACAGGTATTGGATTTGCTGATATTAAGTCAGCTTGAGTTAATGGTTCTATTGCAACAGCTATGTTGTCTTTTTTAGAACCGAATTTCATTTTGCTAAAGAACACGAAGTTCATGAATGAAGAACCGAATACTTATAAGGCACCTATTGCCATTGGAGCACCAGTAAGTCCTATCATAGCAGTTAAAGCCATTGAACTAAGTGGAGCAGTAGCAACTACTGTTATTAATCCACCAAGGATTATACCCATTATTATTGGAGAAGCAGTTGAAGCCTCTATTAAAACTGTTCCTACAGTATTTAAAACACCATTTACAACTGGGCTAGTAACATCTCCTATGAAGTAAGTTAAAGGAGCAGCAACTAATATTATAACTATTAAGTCAAGACCAGCTGGAACTTTTTCTTCTAAGAATTTAATAACAAATGATGCTATGTAACCAGCTATGAAACCTGGTAATATTTTGAAGTTTAAGCAAGTTAAACCTACTAACACAGCATAAACTGGAGAAACTCCAAGAGCTAATGGAACTAAAGTTGCAGCAGCAACCCCACCTAACGAACCGTTCGCATTACCAACATTTTGTAAAAATTCTATACCTAAAACATCTCCAAAGAATGATAAGTGGAACGCTTCCACTAAGAACGACGCACATGCAGCGTTTGCAAGACCACCCATAGCCTTCATACCTTGTGGCGCCTTATAACTAAATAATGTAAATAAAGCAAGTACTACTAGTAATAATGTAAATTATAGAAAATTAATTATAAATTGCATAATAGAAAATTATAATTTTAAAAAATATCAAAATATAACTTACATGATATTGAATTATAACTTATGAGAAATGAATTTAATGATTTAAATGTACGATATGAAATTATGAAATTATGGATTTGTTTTAGCTTCTTAATTCTAATTTTTATAAATTATAAGCTTTACCTAAACTTACATATTAGACTTTAATATTCTTTTTAAACTTAATATATTTATATATAAAACTTAATATATTCTTTAAAATATATTCTTTAAACTTTTTTAAACTTTAATCTCTTCTTCTTTTTATATAAACCATTTATATAAACTATTTGTATCTTTTTATATAAATTAATTTTTTGATAGAATTTGGTACAAATTAGCTTAAATATTAATAATATAAACTATGCAAGTGAATTACTGGGGGTGACATCATGGCAAAAATAGTAGAAGTGAATGATTTGACTAAGACGTTTTATACTAAAGACGGTGAAATGCGCGTACTAGACCACATCAACTTTTATGTTGAAGAGGGCGAGATATTTTCACTGTTGGGACCGTCTGGTAGTGGTAAATCTACTATTTTAAACATTTTGACAAAATTATTAGAACCAACTGAGGGCGACGTGGTCATTAATGGAACAATCGGATATATGTTTCAACGTGACCATTTATTAGACTGGAGAACTATAATGGATAATATAACTATAGGGCTTGAAATTTTAAAAAGAAAGGATAAAGCTTCGCTTGATAGAATTGAGAGACTTTTAAAAACGTACGGACTTTGGGATTTTAAGGATATGTATCCAAAAGAACTATCAGGAGGGATGAGACAGAGGGTAGCGCTAATAAGAACTTTGTCAGTAGACCCTGATATACTTTTGTTGGATGAACCGTTCTCTGCTCTTGATTATCAGACGAGACTTATGGTAAATGACGATATTTACAAAATTATAAAAAATGAACACAAGACAGCTTTGCTTGTAACTCACGATATAAGTGAGGCGATTGCAATGTCTGATAGAATTGCTGTGCTTTCTAAAAGACCTGCAACAATTAAATGTGAGCATGAAATAAACTTCGGCAATATGGAAAATGAAAAAACTCCGTTTAATTGTAGAAAGGAACCTGTATTTCAACAATATTTTGATATTCTTTGGAAGGAGATAGATAATAATGACATTGGGTAAATTTAAAAAGAATAAGCAAGCTTCTAAAATGTCATCTACAGCTAACGATGTTTCAAGTGTAGAAAAAAAAGAAATGTCTGTAGGATATCAAAATTATTTGAGAAGTATTAAAGTAGAAAAAATAAAAGTACTTATTATGCAACTTGTTTTATTAGTGGCGATTTTAGTATTATGGGAAGTTCTTGCAAATAAAGGTGTTATAAGTACATTTTTATTTAGTAAACCATCCGAAATATACGACTTGTTTATGAGATATATGGAAAACGGAAAACTTTGGATACATGTAAAGACTTCTGTGTATGAGACGATGCTTGGGCTTATAATCGGTACAGTTGGCGGTGTATTAGTTGCGATACTACTTTGGGCATCTCCTAGACTTTCAAAAGTCTTAGATCCATTTTTAGTAGTATTAAATGCACTTCCTAAAACAGCTTTAGCACCTATTGTAATCGTTTGGGTAGGGGCTAATATAAAAGGTATAGTTGTGACAGCAATATTGATTTCTATCGTTGTTACAATATTATCTGCATATAATTATTTTATAAATGTTGATGAAGAGAAAATCAAAATGTTGAAGAGTTTTAAAGCCACTAAGCTTCAAATATTATTTAAATTAATATTGCCTGCTAATATTGGAAACTTAATAAATATTGTTAAAATCAATATAGGTATGGCTTGGGTCGGAGTAATCGTAGGAGAATTCTTAGTTTCTAGAAACGGAATCGGCTATCTGATTGTATATGGTAGCCAAGTATTTAAACTTGACATAGTTATGATGGGCGTGTTCGTACTTGCCGTTTGCGCTTGGGTAATGTATGAAATTGTGAATATAATTGAAAAATTATATAAGAATTATAGATAATGGAATTTAGATGATTTTAAAGCTAACGCTTATAGGGGCTGTGTATAAGATTTATACATGGCCTTTTATAATGCCTATTTTGTATTTTTCTGAGATAATATTTATTTTTTATATAAATTAAATTACATAATATACAAATAAACTATTATTAACTTAAGTATTTTAATATGCATCTAGAATTGAAATTAAAAATAAGGGGATATTTGGGGGATAATTATGATTAATAAGGTTGATGAAGGTGTATTAATAGATTTATGTGAGCAGTTTAATAAAGTTATATTAGAAGTTTTGGGGTTTTATGGTGAGTTTAGATATAGAGAGGGCGAAAGTGATGATTATTATATTATAAGTAATAAAATTAAAGCTTCTAAAGAGAAGAGATTTGATTTAAATATGAGGCTTTATAAAAATAAAGAAAAAAATGAGTTTTTATATGTATATATATTGTGGTTTTCTGTCAATCCTAAAAAGGTCGGGCTAGGTAGTATTATAATAAACGAAATTATAGAGGTTTTAAAAGCTTGTACTAATTTAGAATTTTTAGTGCTTCATCCTGATGATAATGAAGTTAAATATTTTTGGATGAAAAATAATTTTATGATAAGCGATGGGAAAATAGAAAATAGAATAAATATAAATACTAGAAGAATTCTTATATATAATGTATATTAAATTTAATGTATAAATATATATTAATTTATTTTTTTACAATTATTT
>NZ_CABQXJ010000075.1:0-16047 GCF_902468165.1 uncultured Intestinibacter sp. | reverse complement strand
AAAATTCACTACGTTCATAGCGCCAACGAATCAAAGATTCCGTTGCTTTAGTTAAAATTCACTACGTTCATAGCGCCAACGAATCAAAGATTCCGTTGCTTTAGTTAAAATTCACTACGTTCATAGCGCCAACGAATCAAAGATTCCGTTGCTTTAGTTAATAGGTTGGAAATTATATATTATCCACAAACCAGATAATGTATAATTTCCTTAGAATTAAAAAATAGAGAGAAAATCCCTCTATTTTTTAAATTAATCATATTAAATTAAAATCTTATTCTTCCAGTCTGTTTTCTGTGTTTTCTTCCAACTCTATTATTTGCGATATAATCTATCTCATTTAAAAATATATTCGCTTCATTTATATTATTGTAAAGTCCCAAACTAGCTCTTATCATTCCATAAAAATATTCTCCTGATACTACATCTCTATAGGCATCGCTGTCACTAGCGCCTAAAAGTCTATATACATAAGGATGGGCGCAGAACTTTCCTGATCTAAGCGAGATGCCCTTTTCTGTCGCCATCATTATAGAAACCTCGCTATAGTCTTTATTTTGAATATTAAATGGAATTACACCTATTCTATCTTCTGTATAATCTGTATCACCATACATAGTCACATTGTTTATACTTTTCATACCTTGTATAATATAATTTTTTAATTCTCTTTCATGTTCTTCTATATTTTCAAATCCTATACTTTCTAAATCAGCAAGCGCCTTCGCCATAGCTATTGCACCGAAGAAGTTTTGAGTTCCCGCTTCGTATTTTTCTGGTACAGCTGTCCAAATTAACCTCTCATCAAATACTCCAGCTACACATCCTCCTCCTGATAAAAATGGATCTTCTTCATTTAGATAGTCTTTTTTGCCCACAATTGCCCCACTTCCAAACGGTGCATATGCTTTATGTGCAGAAAAAGTCAAAAAATCTATCTCTTCATCTTTTGAATTCCCCTTCATATTTACTTCTTTATGCGATACTAATTGTGCAGCATCAACTATTATAAATGCACCGTATTTATGGGCAATTTTTGCTATATCGTGAATAGGAGTAGTATATCCAGTTACATTAGATGCCCCCGTTACAGTAACTACCTTTATTTTTCCTCCTGCCTTTATAAGTTCCTCTTCTATATCGTCGACTTTTACTCTTCCGAGCTCGTCGACTTCGACATATGCCATCTTTCCAACCCTTCTAAAAGGAAGGTCATTTGCATGATGCTCCATTCTAGTAGTCAACGTCATGTCTTCTTTGTCTTTTATAAGTACATTTGCAAGGACATTTAACCCCTCTGTATCTGACTTAGTATATATAACTGTATAATCGTCATTTCCACCTAGTCCAAAAAAGTTTAATATCACATCTCTCGCCTTATTAAACATCATTGTGCAGTATTCACCCTTAAATCCTACCCCTCTGGCAATAGGTCCATAGTTTTTTATATTATCTTGAATTATTTGAGTAACACTTTTTAACGGTGGTGTAGTTGCTCCATTATCAAAATTTATCGGCGTTGTATAAGCGCCATTAGAAAGTTTAATTTTATCATCTATACCATCAAATAAATCTCTATAATCCATATAAATTCCCCCTTATTATCATGGTATAAATATATTTCATTTTACATATAAATATAACCTGTTTTTTATTTTTCTCAATTTTTGTAGAAATATGTAGAAATCTATGGTTGATTTATGATAAAATAAAAAAATCCGCATTTTAGCGTTTTAAGTATATAATAAGAAATAATAAAATATTTATCTTTTCATTTTTCCAAAGATATGCATTTTATTATTTAATATTGATTTTTTAATTTATTATTTTTAAAATTATTAAATTTTCTTAGAAAGGTTACGATAAAAAATGAACAATAATGGATCATATGCACTAGTTTTCGGTGTATCAGTTTTCGACATATGTGGTTTTACAGATAACGATTATAGATCTAATGACTCAAACCCAGGTAGGGTTAGAACTTCTTTTGGTGGAGTTTGTAGAAATATAGCTGAATGTATGGCTAGAGTTGGAGTTAATACAAAATTTATATCAGTTTTAGGGGATGACGAAACTGGAAAAAGTATACTTCAACATTCAAAAGTTATGAACTACAATATGGAAGATTCTCTTATAGTAAAAAATGGTCATACTCCTACTTATATGGCTGTACTTGATCATTTCGGTGAAATGGTATCTGCTGTTGTAGATATGAAGATAATAGACGAGTTTACTACAGAATTTATAGATTCTAAAGCTGAAATAATAAAAAATGCTGAATATATGGTTTTAGACTCAGATAGACCGGACATAGTAGAACACATATTAAAAACATTCTCTAACGACACTAAATTTATATTAGACCCAGTATCAGCTGCAAAAGCTAAAACTGTTACACATTTAGTGAAATACTTCCACACTATAAAACCAAACAGATACGAAGCTGAAATAATGTGTGGATTTAAAATTAACAATGAAGAAGACTTAAGAAAAGCTGGTAAATACTTTACAGATTTAGGCGTAAAAAATGTATTTATCACTCTTGATGAAGACGGAATTTACTACAACAACGGAGTTGAAGAAGGGAAATTAAAAGCAAATGATGTTAAAGTAGTAAATGTTACAGGTGCTGGAGATTCTTTTGTTTCAGGAATTACAAAGGGATATATGGATGGATATAATTTAATTGACACATTAAAATACGCTATATCAATGTCATCAATAACTATATCAACTGAAGAGACTATACATCCAGATATGTGTCACGATTTAGTTTCGAGATATATACAAGAAACAAATTGGACTCATACTAAATTTAATAATTAATTTTCAAACATGGGGCTTTTAGCCCCTTTTATTTTGCAAAATAAAAACTCTTCGTCGGAAAATATTATTTATTTTCCAACAAAGAGTTATTTAAAGATTACTCAACCATTTCCCCATTTAATGAGAATGATAAAGCTGCTTCAGTTATTTTAACATTTACTAATTTACCGATTAAATCAGCATTAGGGTCTTTTACACTGAAGTTAACTAATTTATTTTGTCTAGTTCTACCAGTGAATTTAGTATCGTCAGTTTTACTTTTTCCTTCAACTAATATCTCAACTACTTGATCTTGGTGAGTAGTATTGTTTTCTTTTGATATTTCGTTAACTAACGCTAACACTCTGTTAAATCTTTCGTGTTTAACATCTTCTGGTATTTGGTCTTCCATCTTAGCAGCTGGAGTACCAGTTCTCTTAGAGTAGATAAATGTGAATGCATTATCGTATCTAACTTGTCTTATTACATCTAATGTATCTTCTACATCTTCTTCAGTTTCACCAGGGAATCCTACCATTATATCAGTAGAGAACGCTATGTTTGGAACTTCTGCCTTAGCTTTTTCAACTATTCTTAGATAATCTTCTTTAGAGTAGTGTCTGTTCATTTTCTTTAATAATTTAGTACTTCCGCATTGAACAGGAAGGTGTAAGAATTCACATACTTTATCACAATCTCTCATAGCGTATATAACTTCATCAGATATATCTTTTGGATGAGAAGTCATAAATCTTATTCTTTCTAATCCATCTATTTCATTAACTTTTCTTAAAAGCTCTGCGAAAGTTATTCTATCTTCTTCTTCTAAAGTTTTACCGTAAGAGTCTACGTTTTGTCCTAATAAAGTAACTTCTTTAGTTCCATTTGCAACTAATTCTTTTATTTCGTTTAATATATCTTCTGGTCTTCTACTTCTTTCACGACCTCTAGTATAAGGAACTATACAGTAAGTACAGAAGTTGTTGCAACCGTACATTATATTTACGAATGCTTTAAGCTCGAATTTTCTATCACTTCTTAATCCTTCAACAACTTCACCATCAACATCCCAAACATCTATAAGTATAGAATCACTTGACATTGATTCAGATAATAATTCTGGGAATTTGTATAAGTTGTGAGTACCGAATACTAAATCTACATGTTTATATCTAGATTTTATTTCTTTAACTATAGCAGGTTGTTGCATCATACATCCACAAACAGCTATTTTTAAGTTAGGATTTCTTCTTTTTATTAATTTTAAGTGACCTAAGTTACCATATACTTTAAGCTCAGCATTTTCTCTAACTGCACAAGTATTGTATATTATTAAGTCTGCATGGTCAGCCATTAAAGATGCTTCATATCCCATAGCATTTAGCATAGCCCCTAATTTTTCAGAGTCATGCTCATTCATTTGACATCCAAATGTTTGTATAAAATAAGATTTTTTCTTTCCAGTTAAGTGGAAATATCTTTCGTTTTCATTTTTTATTTCATTTATATATTTGTCCTGTTCTCTTATCTTTTCCATAGGAACAGTGACTTGTTTTCTTTTAGACATCTAGTTGTATCTCCTTTCAAATTAATGCAAAGTTTATTATATCATAAATATTGAAAAATATATAAAAAAATATACATTATATTCATTTTTAGTTATGTTAAAATCTGCTTTTATACTTATATTTTTTAATACAAAAAATGGCGAGCATTCTATATGCTCACCTTTAAATTTGTAATATTTTAAAATTATTTATAAAATATGCTATATAATTAGCATTTATACTTTCATAACTTTTTCAAATTTTCAAATCTGAAAAAATCTTGTCCTTATGGTATGTAGGGATCTGGATATTTTTATATAATCTTAAAATATTGTTTAGAGTTTAGTATGCTTTCGCCTCTTAAAATAGTCGTTCCATGATATCCTACATAAGTATTATTCATTGTTCACATCCTTTACATTTAATTTATTTTTCTACTTAAATGGATTTTTCTACAAAATATATACACTTTATACACTATTTATATATTTTTTTCTTATAATTTAAAAGCCACCTCTAAAATTTAGAAGCGGCTTTTAATTATATAGTCTTTCATTATTAAATTTACTTTTTACTTAAAACACTTATTTAGTCATTTTTTTGCCATTTTGAGTCATAGCATTTATTTTTAGTGGTAATGTAAATAAGTTTATAAAACCTTCTGCATCTTTGTGGTCGTATAATTCGCTATCCCCAAATGAAGATATACTTTGGTCGTATAATTTATGGTCTGTAAATATTCCAGCTGGTTTTATATTACCTTTGTATAATTTTAATTTTACAGAACCTGTAACATTTTCTTGTGTTTCATCCATAAAAGCATTTATTGCTTTACAAGTTTTTGAATACCATTTTCCATTGTATATTAAATCAGCAAATTCAAGTGATAATCTTTGTTTTAAGTGAAGAGTATCTTTGTCTAATGTAGCACTTTCTAAGTAGTTATGTGCTGCATAGAATATTTCTCCTCCTGGAGTTTCATATATTCCTCTTGATTTCATACCAACTAATCTATTTTCTAATATATCTACTATACCTATACCGTGTTTAGCACCTAATTTATCTACTACTTCAACAAGCTCTACTGGTGATAATTTTTCCCCATTTAAAGATACTGGTATACCTTTTTCAAATCCTATTTCTATATATTCAGCTTCATCCGCTGCATCTTCTGGAGAGCAAGTTTTTTTGTATATATCTTTATTGTGTTCATTTTCAAGATATTCTATATCCCCACCTTCTGTAGAAACATGCCATAAGTTGTCGTCTACTGAATATATTTTTTTCTTAGTTGCAACAACTGGAATGTTGTGTGCATTTGCATAATCTATTGCATCTTCTCTAGATTTTATATCCCATATTCTCCAAGGTGCTATAACTTTTATAGATGGATCAAGAGCAGCTATAGTCCCTTCAAATCTAACTTGGTCGTTTCCTTTTCCTGTACAACCATGGCATATATATTTTGCGCCTTCATTTTGTGCTATTTCAACTAATTTTTTAGCTATTATAGGTCTAGCAAGTGCTGTTCCTAAAGGATATCTATTTTCATATAATGTTTCAGCTTTTATAGCTTGATATATAGTAGTAGTTATAAATTCTTCTCTTAAATCCTCCACATAAGCTTTTATAGCTCCACTTGCTTTTGCTTTTTCTTCTATTTGGCTCATATCGTCATTTTGACCTACATTTGCACAAACTGCTATAACATCTAAGTCATAGTTTTCCTTTAACCATGGAATTATTACTGAAGTATCTAGTCCTCCTGAATATGCTAATACAACTTTTTCTTTCATTTTTTATCCCCCTCAAACTTATATAATTTTTTATTATTTTCTTTATTTTCTGAATTAGATAACTTAAAGCATCTCTGTACTTTTTAAAGCCATATAACTTTTTTTGTGTATTAAAAAAGCCCCTTAGTAATCATTACTAAGAGGCGACATTGCGCGGTACCACTCTTATTAACAAATTTATCTTAGTAAAATAAAGGAATTTAAAAAACGCCTCTTGAAAACTCAAGAGACGAAATATTTCCGCGTTACCACTCTAATTAATAAGATAAACTTATTCACTCTTCCTTTTAAGGCAAGGCATTCCTATTATCCTACTTAGGTTCAGATAATCTCCTCCAAAGCTCTTTTCATTTATCTCATAATTGCTAAGCTTCCACCATCCTCAGCTCTCTATAAATTTAAAATAAACTACTTTCTTTTTCAATGGATTTATATTTTAAATTGTTAATAAATGGTTACTTGTTATTTATGAGTTAATAATAAACTATTTGGTTAAAATTGTCAACTGCATTTTGTATATTTTATTTTAGTATTTAACTCTATATAAGAATAACCCTTTTGCTGGAGCTGTCTCTGGCGATTTTGATCTGTCTTTTAATTCTAATAGTTCTTTTACTTCATCAGCAGTAATCTTTCCTTGTCCTGCATCTATAAGCGTACCTGCTATTATCCTAACCATATTGTATAAAAATCCATTACCTTCTACATATATTTCTAATATATCGTCTTTTTCATTTATAGTAATTGAGTAGATTTCTCTAACATGGCTTTTCTTTTTAGATCTAGATGAGCAGAAACTTGTAAAGTCGTGTTCACCTATTAATACTTTAGAAACTTCTCTCATAGCCTCTACATCAAGTTTTTTACTTACATGACAAGTGTATTTTCTGTTAAATGGATTTGGATATTCTCTATTGTCGATTTTATATAAATAAACTTTTCTCTTTGCATTATATCTACTGTGGAATCTGTCGTCTACTTCTTCAATATCTTTTATTGCTATTGATTGTGGTAAGTATTCATATAGATATTTATGTATTTTATTTAATGATAAATTGCAATTAGTTTTAAAGTTTACAACTTGTCCATAAGCGTGAACACCCATATCTGTTCTTCCAGAGCCTATTATCTCAATTTTTTCATCTGCCATTTGACTTAAAACAGATTCTAATTTTCCTTGTATTGTATTTTCATTGTCTTTTAGTTTTTGGAATCCTTTAAAATTGCTTCCATCATATTCTATTGTCATCTTTATATTTCTCATATTTTGCCTCTTTTCTTTTGATTTTATAATTTAAAACTATAATTATATTTTTAAATTATACCTTAAATCTATATACAGAAAAAAATGTGATTAAATCACATTTTTTCCTCTACAATTGCATCCATTAAATTATTTTTTAAAGTGAAGGTAATACAAGTTCCCTCTCCTTTTTCACTTTCTAATATCATTTTGCCTTTGTGAAGTTTTACTATTTCGTTACTAATAGCAAGACCTATACCACTTCCTGATTTGTTGCAGTCCTCTTGGAAGAATTTTTCTAGTACTTTATCTAAGTTTTCTTGTTTTATACCTATTCCATTATCGACTACAGAGAAAGTTGTATATTCTTCTCCTTGAGATAGCCTCACAACGACATATCCGCCTTCTTCAGTAAACTTAAGGGCATTTTGAACAAGATTTATTAAAACTTGTTTAAGTCTATTTTTGTCACCTTGTATATCTACTATTTCACTTTCTTTTGTATTAAACTCAGTAAGTAAAGTTATGTTTTTCTCACTAGCTTTAACTCCAAGCTGATTTACTACGTCTTTTGCAAGTTTAGTTACATTGACTGAGTCAATTTGAAGTCTTATTCTATCTGATGCTAGACGAGAGAAATCTAGAAGTTCCTCGACTAAAGTTATAAGTCTTTCTGTTTCATCTTGTATAATTCCAAGCCCTAAATCAAGTTCTTCTCGACTTATACCTTCATATCCTAAAGTCTCACTCCATCCTTTTATGGATGTAAGCGGTGTTCTAAGTTCGTGTGATACAGAAGATATAAATTCTTCTTTTAATTTTCTTGTCTTATCTATTTCTTTTGCCATATGGTCAAATGTTTTGACCAAGTCGCCAATTTCATCATCATGTAATTTTTCATTTTCTAAGTTTATATTATAATTACCTTGTGCAAGTTGATTAGCTGTCTTTTTCAAGTCTTGTATAGGTTTTATTAAAGAGTCAGCAAATCTTAAACTTAAAAGTAGACAGATAAGTAAGATTACTAGTCCTCCAATAAATATTATACAGACTACTCTAAAAATAGCATTGTCCGCCTTTTTAAGAGATACACTATATCTAACTACACCTTCTACAACATTATTGACCTTTAGAGGTACAGATATACTCATAATATGGTCTTTTGTCTCAGATATTGAATATATATAGAAATTATAATCTTGGCTTCCTGTCAAAGCTTTATTTACATCATCATAATTTACTACTTCTCCAGTTTTTATGCCGTATTGGTCTAGCATAACTTCTTTATTTTTATTTATAATTTCTATTGCTACAGAGAAGTTATCACTACTTTCGCCATACCCTGAACTTTGGTTTAAGCCTTCTTTTTCTAATATATTATTTATTTTATCTTGAAAACTTGTAGAATCCATACCTGATGAATCATAGCTGTTTTGAGTATATCTGACTTGTTGTTCTAAATAAGATTTTGCCATACTATAGTAATATTCTTTCATATAAAACATAAATAATACTTCAAATAAAGCAACAGTAATTATAATCATGATGAAATAATATTTTACTACTCTTTTCCTCAAACCATCTAAATGTAATATCAAGTTTAGTCTTCCTTTCTAAAACAATATCCATATCCCCAAATTGTTTGTATATATTTTGGTTTTGATGGATCATCTTCTATTTTATTTCTTATTCTTCTTATATTTACGTCTACTATTTTAAAATCATATAAGTAATTATTGCCCCAAACTTCTGTTAAGATTTGGTCCCTACTTAACGATTGTTTTGCATTTACCATTAAATACTTAACTATAGAAAACTCAGTCGGAGTTAATTCAATTTCTCTACCGTCTTTAAATAATTTTCTCTTATCTAAATCAAGAGTAAACGGCTCTGATACTATTTTATTTAACTTCATAGAGCTTTCTTCTTTTTTAACTCTTCTAAGAAGTGCTGCAACTCTAACTAGTAATTCTTTTATACTAAATGGTTTTACCATATAATCATCTGCACCAGATATAAATCCTTCTAGCTTGTCTTCTTCTTGAGCTTTTGCAGTAAGCATTATTATACCAACTTGGTCAAATTTTTGTCTTATATATTTACAAACTTCTATCCCACTCATATCAGGAAGCATCACGTCTAAAAGCGCTATTGATATATCGTTGTGTTCTGTTATTTTTTCTATAGCCTCACTACCGCTACCTGCTTCTATTATTTCATAACCTTCCCTTTTTAAATTTATACTGACGAAACTTCTTATACCTATTTCATCTTCTAAAACCAATATTTTTTCTTTCATATTCCTTCCTCCATTAAAATTATTATTTTATTGCTGAAAAATAATCTTTTAATATTTCTATATTTAAATCAAGTTTTTTCATTTCTGCCATATTTACATCAGAAACAGAGAATATATATTTATCTGATTCATAAACATTATTTCCTGTTTTACTTATATTTTTTGTATCGTCAACTATCGTCTTTTCTGTGACATTAAGAGTAAATAATAGTTTTCTATCATGAGGCGCTGTCTCTGAATAAGCATTTGTAGAATTATAATAGAAATTAAGTACTTTATAATTCCCACTTTTATTTTCAGTATCTTCAATTATAGATAATTTACCTACTAAATTATTCGGTATTAAAAATCTAAAATTAGCTTCATAATTATAATAAATCTGACTTACAAATATTACATCGGCGTCTTTGTCTTGTTTTCCATTGTATTTATTCCAACTTATTATAAGACTAGTCGGGAATGTACTTGTAGATAAAGTATCTATTGTAACACTGCTTTGCTCTATCTTTGGAATATTAGTTATTCCATCATTGTTTACATCTTCAAAAGGTATAAAGTATTCATTTTTCATTTGTACCTTCATATCCTTAAAAGCATTTATTAAGTTTTTTTGTTCTAAATAAACAACTTGAGTTGTAAATCCTGTATCTTCATTATCAGGCAAACTTAAAAATAATGCTTTTTGCTTAGATGATATATTGCCGACAGATATCTCTATATCCTCAAAATTTCTTATATTTTCAAAAACTAAGCTATCTAAAATAGATATTTTATCGTCTTTAAATGCACATACATTCAAATCCATCTCTTTGCTTTTATAGTTATAATTATAAACTACTAACTCTAAATTTCCATCATCATCTAAATCATCTACTAATACACCTAATTTTGTAAAATTATCTTTATTAAAATAATTGTAGTTGTCATTAGAGATAAGTTCTTCTATATTTCCATTTTCATATCTGCATATGCTCAGAGTTACTGTACTCTTGTCTTCAATAAGCAAAATTATTTCCTTATTTCCATCCTTGTCTAAGTCATAGAAATTAGCATATTCGATTTTATTTCCAGGTTTAATATATGAAGTGTCGTTGCTTTCATTCTTTTTTAAATCTAATACAGTAAATCCAACTTGATTTCTTATATCTTCCCTTTTTTCAAAAAACACAATTTCATCTTTTTTATCATTATTTAAATCGATTTCATTTATCTTTCCTACCTCTATAGAGTTAGAAGGTAAAGTTAAATCAGCACTACCTGCAATTACTTTTACCTTGTCTGATATTTCTCTTTTCTCTTCGTTGTATATAGGCAATTCATCAAATAAATTTATAGGATTATTCTCTCCATTTTCGCTTTTATAACAACCTGTACTAAGTACAGTAACTAGAGATAATACACCTACTAATTTTAATAGCCTCATGCTTATCCTCCTGTCCATCTAATATATTGTACTTAAAATTTTTCTGTACTTTAATTATACAATAATTAATAAAAAAATCAAAAGAGTTGTGCATTAAATGATTAAATTAATCATTTACGACAACTCTTTAAGCTAACACCTATTATCTATCAAAATTTTCATCAGACCAAATTATGTTTTTATCACTTATACCTATATTGTCTTGAGCTTGTTGTTCTGCTTCTTCTCCTCTATAAGTAATATTTTCTGTATCGTCTACTTCTTCACTTTCTTGTGAAGTATTTTGTTCTACTTCTTGTACATTTAATGTTTCTTCGTGGTTTTGTGGTTGTTTTCTATGTTTGTGCACTCTTTTTTTAGCGTGTTTATGCACTTCTGTTTCTGTATTAGATTCAGCAGAACCTTGAGACTGTTGTGTTCCTTGTTTTTTGTGATGTTGTCTTGGTCTAGTCTTTTTAGATTTCTTTTGTTCTGTAGGTTGAGTAGTTTGTTCTACTTCTTCATTGCTTTTTTTATTATGTTTACTTACTTTTGAGTTTGCTTCTTCTTGTTGTTGTTTGTTTTGGTTCTTTGTTTTTTTACCTACATTAAATTTAAAACCATTTTTTCTCGCTCTTTTTCTAGGTTGATTTTTACCTTCTTGTATATTAAACTCTTCTTTTCTTTCTTCTGGAACAAGATCATTTAAAATGACATCGTTATATTTTTCTTCATATTGAGTATTTGTATTATTTTCAATATTTTTATTTTTTGAATTCTTTTTATTGTGTTTTGCTCTCATTATAAAATAACACCTCCAAAATGCTATATAATATTTATATTTAAAGAATTCTATTTTTATTCTTTTTTTAAGCATCTTGGAGGCAATTAATTATTTTCTAGGCGGTTTTGGCCCTGGATATTGGTATAAGTAACTTTTTAGCATACCATTGTATAGTTTTCTTTTTCTTGTTGCATCTTGACCAAATTCATTTTCAAAATCTTCATATGAAGTTATTAAATAATATGACCAATTATTTAATTTTCTAAATGCATAGCCAAGTTGTTTGTAAAGCATTTTTACAGAATCGACATCTTCAAGTCTTTCACCATATGGTGGGTTTGTAACGATAAATCCGTATTCTTCGTCACTTGTAAACTCTGTAGCATCGCCTACATTAAATTCTATATAATCAGCAACACCTGCTATTTCTGCATTTTCTCTAGCTATTTCTATAACTTCTTCGTCTATATCGTATCCGTAAATTTTAAATTCGATATCTTCGTTTATCATATCGTAAGCTTCTCTTCTTGTATCCCACCAGATTTTTTTGTCTAGTGTTCTCCATTTTTCAGATATAAACTCACGATTAAGCCCTGGAGCCATGTTTATTCCCATCATAGCCGCTTCTATTAGTAATGTTCCCGAACCACATAGAGGATCGACTAGTGTTCTTCCTGGTCTCCATGGTGTTAAATACATTATTCCAGCAGCTAATGTCTCTCTTATTGGAGCTTTATTAGCTTTTTCTCTGTATCCTCTTTTGTGTAGAGCAACTCCTGTTGTATCTATTGTAAGAGTTACTTTGTCTTTATGTATAAATACATATATAGGATATTTTTCTTTGTCTTCTTTTATTAATCCTGTTTCAAGGTAGCTCTTTTTAAGACTTTCTACTACTGCCTTTTTAACTATAGATTGTATATCTGGTATTGAGTATAGTTTTGATTTTATAGAAGACGCTTTTGTTATTGGGAATTGCGCTCCATATGGGATATATTTTGCCCAATTTATTCTCTTTGTTCCTTCGAATAATTCGTCGAAACTTTTTGCTTCGAATTCAGCTATTTTAAGGTGAACTCTCTCTGCACATCTAAGCCACATATTTGCTTTTGCAATTCCGTATTCATCAGTTTTATATGTAACCCTTCCGTCTTCTGTTTTTACAATTTCAAATCCTAAGTTTTTAATTTCGTTTGCTAGCATTTTTTCCATTCCAAAAAAGCACGGCGAAATTAAAGTGTATCCTTTTTCCATTTATGAATCTAATCCTTTCGTCTAGTTATTTAAGCTTCCCATCTGATATCCATTTAAATCTAATGTAACATACTTAAATCCAATTTCTTTAAGTTTATTATGCACATTTTTCATCATTTCATCATCGAAAAACTTATGCATTTCATCCTTAGCCACTTCTATTCTGGCTATATCGTTATGTAATCTAACTCTATATTGTCTAAAACCTAAATCTTGAAGATAATTTTCGGCTTCTTCTACTAATTTAAGTTTTTCTTTCGTAATTTTATCTCCATAAGGAATCCTACTTGCAAGACATGCAAAAGAAGGTTTATTGTATGTATTTAAATTTAGTCTCTTTGACAAAATTCTTATCTCTTCTTTTGTAAGGCCACTGTCTTTTAACGGACTTACTACTTCTAATTCTTCAAGAGCCTTAAGCCCAGGTCTAAAATCACCTAAATCACTTACATTAGTTCCGTCTAAGACATATTTTACATTGTTTTTTGCTGCGTAATCTTTAATCATATTGAAAACTGCGCATTTACAATAATAACATCTTTTTTTGCTATTTTCAATAAAACCTTTTTCGTCGAAATTATCTACTTTTATGACTTCGTGTTTTACCCCAAACTCTTTAGTATATTCTTTAGCTTCTTCCATTTCTCTATCTGAATGCATCATAGCATGTATTGTGACTGCTACTACATTTTCCCCAAGTTCATCGCTCGCCACTTTAAGTAAAAAATTACTGTCAACTCCACCAGAATAAGCTATTACAACTCTTCCCATTTTTCTTAATTTGCTTTTTAATAATTCGTATTTTTCATCTATATTCATAATTATCCACCCTTTCAATTTATATACTTCAATCTAAAGTAATTATATATTAAAGATATAACTGACTTCTATATAAATTCTTATAAATATTTTTTTAATTAAAAAATATTTATAAGAATTTATATATTTCATATTTATTTTGTATGAAATATTATTTTTAAATTTGATTATATACAATGTTTAATATTTTTCCAAAATATGTTATTATGATTTTATATTTAATATTTGGGAGGAATTGACAATGGCAGCAGACTACGTCAAAATATTAGACAAATTAGTTAGACTAAACAGGGGAATGAACTTAAAACTTAGAGAGGGGACTACAACACTTGATGTAAATATATACAACAATACACTTTTAACTTTAGATTTAGAATGTGATAATGTAGATAAACACAGCGAATATATTTATAATGAGATAATCGCACTTGAAAATGTGACGATGTATATTCCTAGTGTTTATATTAAAGAAGATTAAAAAGATAAACATATTAATATTTATAATTAATTAAAATACCTAAATGTTAGTTATTTAGTTAATTTTATATTTTTATATACAAAAAATAAAAGCTAGAGTATTATATTTTATACCCTAGCTTTTTATAAAACTTATATTATTAATTCTCATTCCAAGGCACAAGCTGAACCTCGCCATAAGCTCTATCCACTAATCTATTAGAATACTCGCCTCTATATCCAATTATATTTAATATTACAAGCTCTACATATCTCGTCCCAACTTGTATAATATTCCACACATCTTCAACTGTTATAGTAGCTCTATTTCTCTTTCTAGTAGGGTGAACAATTTTATTTCTATAGTATATAAGTAAATCGACTCCATCATCAAATCTATCATTTATATAGCTATCAAATAAAAACAAGTCGTCTTTTCCATAAGGAATGCCGCATACATCTAGCAGTGTTCTTATGTTTTTTGTCGCTAAATTTTCATCAAATTCATCATCTGTCAGCATTTTTTCTTGTTCTACTAAGACTATGTATGATAATGTCTCTAAACATATTTGGATAGAAATAAGATTGTTTTCTAGCGTTAAACCGTCAAATGATTGTAAGTACCAGTCGACAGCTTGTCTTAGCGCTTCGTTATAATAATCGTCTATTAATTTATTATTCATCAAAGTTAAATACTTTTCTATATTGTGATAATTTGAGATTGTGTCCTTCCAATTTGGAATAAATCTATATGGACTTATAAAAGTTTCCCTCCACAATCTATATACGTTTTCCTTATTTTTATATCCAAATGCTGCACATATGTCGACATATCGACCGCACATAAAACTAAATGATATCGATAAATCATCTAATACTTGATTTATTATGTTAGTTTTAAATGGCTTTTTGTCTTTTCTTATAATTCTTCCACTATGTGTTATTATATGTGCATCTCTATCTTTTAATCTTTCGTCTAATTCTTTAGTAAAGTCAAATCTTTTATCTACTATAATTTCAAAATCCCCTGAATTAAATTCCATTCTTCCAGCAAATAACTTATCATTGTATTTGATAAGTTTTCCAAAATATTTATCAAAATTAACGACATCAAAATCTACATAATCGACCTCGGCATTTTTAGATCTTATATGCCCATGATTTATATATCCTTCTATTGTGACATCGTTTAAATAACTGACTGTTACTGAAACAGGTCTATATTGATAAATTTCAAGTTCTGCTGAATCGTAGTCTAACGTGATATCTACATCATAATTTTTGACCGATAATATTTTCCCTTTAAATGTTATTGTCCCCTCTGTAGCCATCTTATACATTACTTTTCCACTGCATTTATACTTTCGATTTAATAAGTATATACAGAATCTACCTTCATAAATTGGAATATTTTCATCTATGTCGAATTGGAGAAACTTTGAAAATATAGCATTTTCAACTACTTTCATATTTTTCCACCTTTTTCATTTTTATTAAGTTCGTGTTTATACATATTGATTTATATTATATCATATTTGGATATAGTTTAAAAAACCTTTATTATTAATAGTTATAGTTTTTTATAGTTTGAGATAATTTTAATTAGTACTATATTATATAATTGATAAAAAATAAAATTATT
>NZ_CABQXJ010000074.1:0-16464 GCF_902468165.1 uncultured Intestinibacter sp. | reverse complement strand
TTTTTAACTTTACATATAATTATAATAAACAAATATAATAAATAAAAATATATATATGTTTTGAAAGTCTATAAAATTTAAATTAATTTAAATTAAGGCTTTTTGTAAATTTTCTATCAAAAAGGGGAATGACTTATCATGAGAAAGAAAAAGAAATCTTGTGGGTGCAATAATCAGGGGAATGTTTGCAGCAGCAAAAATATGAATTATTGCCCAAAAAAGGAAGATGCATACGAAGATAAATATAATTGTACTAAACCAACAACTGAATACACTCCAAAAAGCTGTATTCCTGATAAATCAGTAAATGCAATAGATAGCTGTAAACCAACTAAATGTAAACCAAAAATAAAAGAATATACTTGTCCATGTGAAGAATGTGAAATCAAATGTGAAGATAAATGTGCAGACTTAGCACAAAGAGCAGAAGAATTATTCAATAAAGCTGTAAAATATGAAGATAAAGCTATGTGCGCACTTAAAGATGCAAAAGCACTAGAACAAAATGCAAAGAATTTATCTCAAAAATCATGCAACTTAATGCAAAATGCAAAAGATGCAGATAAAGGAGCAAAAAATGCAAATTGTACAGCTCAAGAATTATTAAATAAAGCAGAAGAATTATGTTGTAAAGCTAAATGTCTTTATAAAGAAGCAAAAGATTTAGAACAAGAAGCAGCAGAAAATTGTCAAAATGCAAAATGTGCTTATGAAAAAGCTGAAAACTACAACGCACAAGCAAAATATTTATACAACCAAACTCTAAAATATGAACAAAAAACTTTAGAATGTTACAAAAATGCTGAAGAAAAAATAAAAGAAATGGAAAGTAAATCTAAAAAATGTGAAGACCTAATAAATAAATGTAACACTAAATTAAATAACTGCATGAATAGTTGTGTAAATCCTGAACAAACTAAAAATTCATGTGGATGCAATACAGGAAGCAAACAACAAATGAATAGCTGTAATTATCAACCTCAAGTAGAATCTAATAGCTGTGGATGCCAAACTCAAAAAGACACATGTGAATACTCTGTATATGATTATAGCAACTATGGATGCCAAGACAACAATGATGAAATAATACAGGTAGCTCCAGAACAACAAGATTGTGGATATCAAAATACTTGTGGTTGTATGAATGACTGTGGATATCAATATAGCTATGTAAATCCAATGTATGATATGACTCCAATGCAATATATGGGAAATATGTCAAATCAATATATGACAATGGACACTCCATATATAACAACATCAGACGATTTAGACAATATGAATGATATGTGGAACAATTACTATATGTATATCCAAAAGATGATTCAATCAATGGGTAAATAAAAAACTATAAAATATATCGAGATTATAAATATCTAGTTTAAAATTAGATTATTATTTTAGATATAATGAAAAAGGGGAGGATTTTATCCTCCCTTAAGTAATTAAAAGTGTATTTGGGTTATACTAACCCTCTATTTTAATATTATTTTTAGGCAATTCAACTGTAAAGGATGAACCTTCACCTAATAAACTTTTGACTCTTATTGTACCGCTGCATAAATCGACGATACGTTTTACAAGAGGAAGTCCTAAGCCATTACCATTACTTGAATGTGATCTATCTTCTTGATAGAATTTATCAAATATATGATTTAAGCTTTCAGGTTTCATTCCTATACCATTATCTGTGATTTTTACTGTAGCAGTATCTTCAGTATCCATAAGTTGTATAGAAATCTTCCCATTTTCTTTAGTAAATTTTATAGCATTTGAAAGAAGATTTAACCAAACTTGTTGTAGTAATTCTTCATTGCTATAAATCTGAACTTTATCTAAATCTATATCTAAATCTATGTTTTTTTCTGATAAGTCTCTCTGTAAAATAAGTATAGAATGTCTCAGTTGCTCATCAAGATAAAATGATGTTTTATCTGTAATTATTCCTTGTGTTTCAAGTTTAGTAAGTTTTAATATATTGCTAGTTAAATTAGATATTCTAGATGTCTCACTGATAATGATATCTAGATATTCATTTTTATCTTCTTTTGAAAGAGTATCGTCTTTTAATAAATTAGAAAACCCCTGTATAGTTGATATTGGAGTTTTAATTTCATGAGATACGTTGTTTATAAAATCATTTCTAAGTGTTTCTATACTATTTAATTCTCTAACCATAGAGTTAAATTTTGCAGTTAATGACCCCATTTCAAAATCATTTGGAATAGGAAGTTGTATTTTAAAATTACCTTTAGAAACTTCACCAGTTGCATAATTTAAATTTCTGATAGGCATTAAAATTTTCTTACTTAATACGGTAATTATAATTGACATAAATAATAAAGTAGAAGAAATTGATAATACACTATTTATCATTGTATAGAAAAATAAATTATTCTTTGGAGTAGTAGATATAACTACATACTTATCTTCGATTTTTACAATTGTTGTGACTGAATGTAGTAATGGTTTTTCAGAATATATTATATCATTGTCTTTAGTTATATTTTTATAATTTGAAATATCATTAACCACTTTTAATTCGTATTCATTGCTAAAATCAATAGAAATTATTTTCTCGAGTGGAAAATCTGTTTCTTGGTGTAACAACAAAATATTTTCTGCTATTTTTGTTTGATTTTGTTTTATATTGTTTTCTAAACTGCTGCCATAAAAGAAAAAAGACAGTAAAAATGAAAAACAGCCAGCAAATGTTGCTATAAAAATTATAAATAAGATAAGTCTGGTCTGTAAGTTTCTTATCATGAATGTATCACCGCTTTATATCCAAGTCCTCTGACAGTAATTATTTCAAAATCTTTAGAATCTCTGTAGCGTTCTCTAATTCTTTTAATATGTACATCTACAGTTCTTTCATCTGCCATACTTTCCATTCCCCAAATTTCATCTAATAGTTGTCTACGAGTGAATATAGTATCTGGAGATGAAACTAATTTAAATAAAAGATAAAATTCTTTTTTCGGTAAAGTATTACATTCGCCATTATAAGTAACTGATAAGGAATTATAATCTAGGATTGTACTTCCAACAGTTATTTTATGATCATTTACAATTTTTGAACGTCTAAGTATAGCGCCTATTCGTAAAATAAGCTCTTCAAAGTCTATAGGTTTTACCATATAATCATCAGCACCTATAGAAAATCCTTTTTTCTTATCTTCTAATTCTTCTTTAGCCGTTACTATTATTATAGGAATTTCACAATGAGCTTCCCTCAGCGTCTCTGTAAATTCGTACCCATCCATATTAGGCATCATTATATCGCATATTATTAAATCAATATGTGTACTATCTAATACATCAAGACCAACTTCGCCGTCTTCAGCTTCAAAAGTTGAGTATCCATTTTGTTTTAGAGTAGCACAAATAAGTTTTCTCATATTTTTGTTATCTTCAATCACTAATATATTAAACATTTAAAGCACCTCAAAAATTTTTTATATATCAAGTATAAATTTATATTAACTAAATTATACTATAAAATTATAAATAAGAAATATGAACTTAATGTAAAATTTAATAAAAGATTAATAATTCATATATTATTAACATAATACTTTTATAATAATTAATAAAATATATTAAAATAATATTATGTCTAAGATTGTTGAAGTATATATATTTAGGAGGCATTATGTTACAACTAAAAAATATTTATAAAAGTTACATAACAGGAGGAAGCAGACAGATTGCTTTAGATGGAATAAATTTAAAGTTTAGAGAAAGTGAATTTGTAACAATACTAGGAGCTAGTGGCTCAGGAAAAACAACACTTCTAAATATAATTGGAGGATTAGAACATTTTGATAAAGGGGATCTAATTATAAATGGGAAATCTACAAAAGAATTTACAGATTCTAATTGGGATTCATATAGAAATACTACAGTAGGTTTTATATTTAAAAATTACAACCTCATACCTCACCTGAGTATATTAGAAAATGTAAAGATGGCAGTATCATTAAGCGATTTATCTAAACAAGAAATCCAAGAAAAATCTATAGAAGCATTAAATAAAGTAGGAATTAAGGACTATATGAAAAAGACATCAGAGTATCTTTCTAAAGACGAGATGCAAAGGGTTGCAATAGCTAGAGCACTTGTAAATGACCCTAAAATAATCCTTGCAGATGAGCCTACTGGAAACTTAGATAGTAGATGTAGCATGGAGATAATGGATTTAATAAAAGATGTTTTTAAAGATAAATTAGTTATTATGGTAACACAAAACCCTCACATAGCACAAAAGTATGCAAATAGAATAATTACTGTTAGAGACGGAGAAGTAATAGAAGATACAAATCCTTTAAAAGATGAATTGCATCAAAAGCCAATTAAGCTAAATAAAACAAAGTTAAAAATCTCTACAGGAATTAGGTTGGCAATAAGAGATATTTCAAATAAAAAACTCAGAACATTCTTTTATATATTAATTTCAAGTATCGGTATTATGGGGATTGCATTAATAGTAGCACTAATTGAAGGTTTTAATGAAAAGATAAATAATTATGAAAATGATTCGTTGGCAAACTATCCTATAGTTATAGATAAAGTATATAATAATTCTTATATTTATAAAACAGACTCAGATAAACAAGATACAGAGAATATAGACGATTTAAAATCACATAAAGATGAAAACGTAATTTATCCATATGATTCAGACGAAGATGACTCAAAACATAAAAATCAAATAACTCAAAAATATATACAATATATAAAAAATATGGACAAGAGTTTATTCTCTGCGATATCTTATGAAAGCCAAGTTAATATGAATATACTAAAAAAAGATGAGGATGGAAAGATATCGATTTTAGATACCTCATGTATTAATTTATCATCTTATCCAAAAGATTATGGAGATGGAACATATCTAGAACAAAATTATGATTTATTATATGGATATTATCCGACAAATCAAAATGAAGTTGTACTAGTTGTAGATGAATATAATCGATTAGACACTGAGATTTTAAATGCCCTTGGTGTAAATTATAACAATAATAAAAAAATAGAATTTGATGAATTAATCGGTAAAGAATATAAAATTATTTTAAATAATGAATTTTATAAGAAAAACAATAATTATTTTTATATAGATAGCAGTGAAGAGAATTTAGACGAATTATATAATTCAAAAAAAGCTATAACTATAAGCATAACTGGGATACTTAGAGCAAAGAAAAGCAACAACTTATATGATTTGCCACAAGGAATATCTTATAGCAATGAGCTTTGCAATTACTATATTGAAAACTGTATAAAATCAGATATAGTAAAAGTACAAGAAAATTCAGATTACAATGTTATAACTGGTCAAAAATTCAAAAATAGCAACGTTAATGAAGGCGTAGTTACTAAAATATCTGGAGTAAATATATTAAATAATATAAATCAATCCGTAACAAAAAATCAAATGTTGAGTTCGCTTGGAGCATCGTTTTTACCTTCATCAATAACTATTTATCCAAAAGACTTTGAAAGTAAGAGTGATATAATAGAGTATTTAGATAATTACAACAAAGATAAACCTAAAGATGAAAAAGTATTATATAAAGATACTTCAACTCCTATAAATAAATTATCTACAAGTATTATGAGGGCAATAACAATAGTCTTGATAGTTTTTGGAAGTTTAGTATTTTTAATATCTCTAATAACTATATTTGTACTGACTTATGCATCAACTCTTGAGCGAAAAAGAGAAGTTAGCATATTGAGAGTATTAGGAAGTAAAAAAAGAGATATTATAAGATTATTTAATATAGAAAATATCATAATAGGATTATTATCTGGAGTTTTTGGCGTATTTATGGCGTATGTATTTATAATGCCTATGAATTTTATATTAGAGAGAATTATAGATTTACCAAACATAGCAGTATTAAAAATAGAAAATACGTTGATTTTAATCGTAATAAGTATATTAATAACTCTTATTGGAGGTTTTATTCCTGCGAAAATAGCATCTAGAAAAGATCCTGTTGAATTTTTAAAGAAAGTATAAATAAAACGGCTGTAATTAGTTTACAGTCGTTTTTTAATCTATATCATCTATAATACTAAACGCTTCTATTAATATATTTAAATATATAGAAGAAGGAAGTCTAAATCTAATAGAATTTTTGTTAAGTGAGTTAAATGAGCTACAAGAGATTACACTTATTTTTAACTTTGAAAATTCCTTTTGTAAATCGATATCTTTATTTTTGTGAGTCACAAGCATTATAGAAGTTGTTTGTCCTGTTTCTGATATACTTAGATTTTTATAATTTTTTATGAGTTTTTCTTTTATTTTTTTATTGGAATTTTGCATTTTAAGCAAAAATTCATAGTCAAATATAACTTTTGATGAAATATATCTAGTTATAGAACCCATTTCATAAGGTGTATGGACGTTATTCATTATATTAGTTAAGTTTTTATTTTGAATAGAATAACCACCTCTAAGCCCAGCTAAACCATAAGCTTTAGAAAATGTTTTTGAAACGACTAAGTTCTCGTATTTATAAATTAAATTTATAGCTGAATTTTTAGGATTCATATAATCTCAATACAACTATATTTTTTGTATAAGCCAAATCTACAATCTTTTTTATATCATCTAAGTTTATTATCTGTCCTGTGGGATTGTTTGGGTTATCTATATAAATTAATTTTAAATCGTCGTTTATTAAATCTAAAAACTCATCTACAATAAATTTGTAATTATTTTTAGGGTTTAACTTATAAGTATTGAAAATACCACCACACATAAATACATCTGCGCCGTATTCTGGAAATTGTGGTGAAAGTCCTAGAACTTTATCGCAATTTTCTATAAACAATTTATTTATTAAAAATAATGCACCTATAGAACCGTCATATAGCGTAATATTGTTATAATCTAGTTTTGTATTAGTGTATTTATCCCAAAACTTTATTATAGATTCTTGAAGGCATGTTGAATGAGGATAGTCTTGTATTATAGTATAATCGATAGAATTAAAAGCTTCTATTGCTATATTAGAAAATGAAACTAAGTTAATTCCTTCAGAACAATCTATTTCTATATCGTTTAAAATATTTTTATCGCCAGTTGAATAACTTTCTTTTATTTGAGATAAAATAGAGTTTTTTATTCTATATTTCATAAGTTTACCCCCTGTTTAAAATAAAAATTAGTCAAGTCTAATAGTTTTTATTTAAATACTATATTATTACCATCCGTTTATTACAGATAAAGCACTATCAGGTATTTCATTATTTAGTAAAGATTTTATAGATTGTTCAATTATATAGATTGCTTTGTCTATTTGTTCATAAGTTATTACAAGAGGAGGCTGGATTCTCAATGTGCATTGCCCTATAGAAATTAAAACTAAACCATGTTGTTGGCAGTAATAGATTACTTTAGTAGTAGATGTTTTGTTGTCTAAATCAACTCCTATTGAAAGACCCATTCCGCGGACGTCTTTTATTATACTGTACTTAGATTTTAAGCTTAGAAGTTTATTTTTAAAATAATCTCCTTTAATTCTAGACTTTTCTACTAGATTTTCTCTCTCAAAAATTTCTAGCATTTTTAAAGCGGCAACACATACGGTTGAATTGCCGGACATAGTAAATACATGGGCTGGTGCATCTAAGCTATCCATAATTTGAGTTTTACCCATAACTATACCCATTGGAAGACCTCCACCAGATGCTTTACCCATAACTATTAAATCAGGCTCTATATCAAAGTGCTCAATTGAAAAGAATTTGCCACTTCGACCCCAAGCTTGTTGAATTTCATCAACGACAAATAATATATTGTATTTTTGACATAGTGAAAATAAAGCTTGTACATATTTTTTAGGCGGTACAATTATACCCGAGTCTCCAGCTATTGGCTCAAAAAATACTGCGGCTACATCTTCAGGTGGAAGATATAAATTAAATGCATTTTCTATTTCTTTTAGACATTCTAAAGTACATGATGATTCATTTTTTTCATATGGACATTTAATACAAATTGGATAATTAAAGTGATAAATATCTGGCAAGATGGAGCCAATTTTTCTTCTCATATTTAAACTTATTGCAGATATTGATAAAGCACCAAAAGTACTCCCATGATAAGCACCATTAAAAGAAATTATTTTATTTCGACCCGTATAGGCCTTTGATAATTTTATTGCGGCATCTATTGATTCTGAGCCTGTAGTCGAAAATAATACTTTTTTATTATTATCCCCAGGGTATAACTGTATTAATTTTTCTGCATATTCAACAGGCTCTCTACAGGAAAAGTAAACTGTAGAAAATTGAGCTAGTTTAGACATTTGATCTTTGACTGCTTGGGCAATTTCACAATTACCATGTCCAATATTAGCTGAAGATGCACTAGACAATAAATCTATATATTCATTTCCCTCATAATCGTATAAAAGAGCGCCTTTTCCAGATTCAAACGCTATTGGACAATATGGCAGTTTTTGTGTTTTTGCCAAAACTTCGGACTCTCTTTTACAAATTTCTTTGCTAGAAGAAAGTCTTTTTTTATTTGTTTGTAATGAACTCATATTAATCCCCCTTATTTTTAAATAAAGCTATAGTTTTATATAGTCAATCTACTTATAAATGCAGGTTTTAAAATGATAAAATTTTTATTAAAAGAGTTTGTATAAATATCCCTAAAAAAGCAATATTAATAGAGCTTTTTTAGGGAGTATATATTTAAATAATAAGTCTTAAACAATATAAAAGCAACATAGTAGAGGGGAATTTAATAATAATAAAATTTAAACTTAAATGTGATAAATATTATCTTAGAAGTTCTTCTTCAATTGATTTATATATACTTTGCATAAGTAAGTTGAAATTTTGTGTACTTTTAAAGTAATTTTCTACTAGTGGATTTTGAAAAACTTTTGAATATTCTCTATCAAGTTGAGAAACTTTTCGATTGGCTTCGTCTATTTTGTGTTTAGTATAAATTTTATCTTTTTTATTTAAGTAACTATCTAATTGTCGTTTAATATTTTTATTTTTTTCAATTTCTCTCTTATATCTATTCATAGTTTTAAACTCATCTGTAGTTTTTATTAATTTGGCTAATTCTTGAGCTTTTTGATTTATATTCATATAAAAATCCTCCCTTTTTTATATTATGAATAAAAGGCAAGTAGTAAATTATTATTAATTTACATTGATTATGCCATAAAATCTATAATATATTTATATAAAAATAAGGGAGGATGTAGAACTCAATATCTAATTATTTAATGATGTTAAATCATTTAAAAAGATTTCAAAAAATACGCCATCATTAGGGTCAGTATCGTATTTGCCTGTATATGAAATACATTTAAATATAAAATCTGAAGCTATTTTTATAGACTCTTTAAAATCATATCCATTAGTTATAAGACCTGAAATTATAGAAGTGAAGATATCTCCAGTACCGCTATATGATTTATTATTATATTTTAATGAATATGAAAATGATTCATCACTTTCTTTATCGTATCCTAAATTTATAATATTATCATCTATTAATATACCTGTTATTATTACTTTTTTGGGACCTAAATTAGCTATTTCCTTTGCTAATTTTAATGTATCTTCTAATGTATAATTTGTGTGATATTTATTATTAGTCAAAAGACATGCTTCTGTTAAATTAGGTGTTACTAAATCAGATACTTTTACTAAATCTTTTATCTTATTACAAATTTCATCATTAAAAGTTTGATAATAATTTCCACCATCGCCCATAACAGGGTCGACAATTACATAGGCATTTTTGTTTTGATTTATAAAATCAGAAACAATGTCTATTTGGTCTATAGAACCTAAGAAACCACTATATATAGTATCAAAGCCTACATTTAGTTTCTTCCATGTTTCGCCATATTCTTTCATATGAGATGTAAAATCTAAATATGTGAATTTTGGATATCCAGTCTGGCTAGATAATATTGCTGTTGGATAAGGACAGCATTGAGTTTTTAAAGCTGATAATATTGGAAGAGCAACGCTAAGAGAGCACTTTCCAATTCCAGACATATCATTTATTGCAGCCACCTTTTTAATCATATATTTTCCTCCATAAATTAAAGATTGCATAGGTATATTTTACTATTAAATGACTTGATGTGAAAATAATTATTTATAAAATATATAAAAGCAAATTTGTATGAGTACAATTAAAAAATTGATATATATAATTTTTTAATTGTAGTTAATTTTATATACAGTTTCATATTTATTTAATTTCATGTAAAATATGTAAACTAGCTTAATAATTATTTGTTTAATATTTTGGATATACTAATAAAAATTATAAGAAAGTATTTTAACTTAAAATTTAGCTAATATTTTCTTTAAAATATTATTTTATGTGCGCTATAACAAAATATCTACAAATTATTAAGTGGAGGTGAAGTATTTTGATAAGCTATAACAAAATCTTTAAGGCTTTACTAATATTGAGTTTGAGTGTTGGAGGACTTAATTTTATAAACCTTAAAGAAAATAATTATATATATGCACAAAATAAAACAATATATCAAAACGAAGACAAAAAAGAAGAGAAAGGAAGTAAAAAGAATAAAGATAAAGTTAAAAAGCAAGATAATCAAGACAATGATTGCGAAAGTTATGAAACAGATTTAAATACTCAAAATATGCAAGCTGAAGATGGAAATGAAAAAAATAAAGATATGAATAAATCCCAGGATATAAGCAAAGAGTATGAATTATACTTAAAAGACTTATTTGATTATAGAAATAAAGCTATTATGGAGCATAATGAGGAAATACTAAAGGGATTATACGACACTAATATAAAGTTTGGGCTTTGGGCATATGAACATGAAATAAAAAAGATGCAATATCTTAAAAATTGGTCGGATAAACAAGGTGTAGTATTTGATGAAATAGATGCAAAAGTAAAAGTGAACAAAATGAGAGAAAGAGAGAAGAATTTATACGGTATAATTTGTACAGTATGTACTAAATATAAATACTACTATGAAAATCAACCAGATATAAAAAATGAATTCCAAATAGGAACTCAACATTATCTTCATGTAAGAGTAAAAGACGACCAATATGTAATAACTAAAGAATGGTATACAGATCCATTTGCGGATTCACTAAATTTAGAGAATATAAACTCTGCTGAGATAAAAAACTACATCTTAGCACAAAATCCAGTAGAATTAAATTTAAGTGATAAACAAAAAAAAGCAGTAGATTATGCACATAAATACTGTGGAGCCGCTACAAATGCAGATGATAAAATATACCTTATAAATCCAAATTATAAAGATTTCAATGGTGATGGAGGAGACTGTGCAAACTTTGCATCACAAATAATGTATGAAAGCGGAACATTCTCAAAAAATCGTACATGGAATTATGAAAAAGGAGCAGCTACGAGAGAATGGGTAAATGCACAGGGATTTAAAAATTACCTTATCTATAGCGGAAGAGGATATTATTTAGCAAAAGGAAGTTACGAAGAAGTATACAAAGAAGCTTACAAATTGAGACCGGGAGATATTGTGGGATATGAAAAAAACGGAAGAATAACCCATGTATCAACAGTAACAGGATTAGACTCAAAGGGATATCCATTAGTTACTTGTCACAATACCGATAGATTGTTAGTACCTTGGGATTTAGGATGGAGTGATAAAGCTATAAAATTCCATCTGATTAAAGTTAATTACGAGTAATAGATATATAAATATTGTTGAAATTGGATATATTTTTTATTAAATTTAAATTAACATAGAATTTATTGAATTTATTTTAATAAATTCCAGAAAAAAAGTATAAAATTAAATTTAATTGACAAATATAATTATATATGATAAATTAAGTATAAGGCTATTTTAATAGCTAATTAAGTGTGTTTTTAGGAGGATTTATTAATGAAAACAGGTGTAGTAAAATGGTTTAACAATGAAAAAGGATTTGGATTCATATCTGTAGAAGGTGAAGGAGATGTTTTCGTACATTTCTCAGCTATACAATGTGATGGATACAAATCATTAGAAGAAGGACAAAATGTTGAATTCGACGTAGTTGAAGGAGCAAAAGGTCCTCAAGCTGCTAACGTAGTAAGAGTATAATTAGGATTATAACGAGATTCATATATATATTAGTAATGCTAGTGATATGTGAGAAAAAGGCCACTTTGGTGGCTTTTTTTTGTATATAAAATTAAATGAATTATAATGATATATAATGTAAATACTGTTCTTGAAGAGATAGAAAATTTACATACAAACAAATACTTAACTATGATAAAATAATATGAGATAGATTTTTGAAAACAATTGTGGAGGTGTATATAAATATGAATATATTATTTTTTTTAACACCAAAAAGTGAAGTGGCATACATAACAGAAGATTTTACTATTAGACAGACCCTAGACAAAATGAAAGAACATAAATACTCATCTATTCCTATATTAACAAAGGATGGCAAATATGTAGGAACTATAACAGAAGGGGATTTACTTTGGACATTAGAAGACTTAGCTGAAAAAAATGAAATTAGTTTAAAAGATATAGATTTTATGCCCGTAATAGACGTTCCTAGAAGAAAAAACAATACGCCAGTATCTATAAGTGCAAATATGGAATTATTAGTATCAAAAGCTATTAGTCAAAATTTCGTTCCTGTAATAGATGACTCTGAAACTTTTATAGGAATGGTAAAAAGAAGAACTATTGTAGAATATTGTTACGAAAAGATGAAAAAATAAAAAAAATCCATATAAAATAAGTTTTTATATACCTACTCATATACTAACTGTTATAATCTAATTATAGGAGTGTTAAAATTTTCCTAAGAGGAGGTATATTTATGAGAGAAGATTCTTTAGACTTTGACAAATTAGGTATTCATCTAGACAAAACTGACATAAGAATACTAAAATTATTAGCAAATGATAGCAGAATATCATATGCAGAAATTGCTAGAGAAGTACATCTATCACGTATGGCAGTAAGAGAAAGAGTTATGAAAATGCTTGAAGAGGGAATAATTGAAAGATTTACAGTTCAATTAAATTCAAAAAAAGTCGGTTTAAATACTCCTGTATTTTTACAAGTAAAAGCTGTACCAAATAAATTAGATGATGTGGCAAATGCACTTGCAGAGTATTCACAAATAGAAAGTATATACGCTATGACAGGGAAAAATGAGTTATATGCAGATGCTTTTGTCGAAGATATTGAAAGTCTAGAAAAATTTATTTTTGAGGAAATTTATAAAATCGAGGGAATAACTGAAGTAGAATATAATATAATTACTAAAAAATATAAAACAAGAAGATTATTCACATAATATTAATTTTGAGTAATAATTATATGAAAAGGTTATAAATTTAATATGCGTAAATTATAATTGGATGTTAGTCTGGTTTAATTATATGGGTAAAGTAAAAGCTTGTCACAAATAGTATAGGACAAGCTTTTTTAATTTATAAATTTATTTTGATTACATGTAAGATACTATATCTCCAAATTTAGCTTTTACTTCGTCTAATTTGTTTTTGTATACTTCACCTTGTTTTTGGAACATTAAAGTTTTTTCAACTTTATCAGCTATTTCTTCGTAAGCTGGTATAGTTGGTTCGTTTTTAGCTTCTAATTTTATTAAGTGGTAACCGAATTGAGTTTTAACTGGTTCACTTACATCTCCTACGTTCATAGCGAAAGTAGCATCTTCGAATTCTGGAACCATTTGACCTCTACCGAAAGTACCTAAGTCTCCACCTTGATCTTTAGATGGACAAGTAGAGTTAGCTCTTGCAGCATCTTCGAAAGTAACGTCTCCAGCTTTTATTTGAGCTAATATTTCGTTAGCTTTTTCTTCTGAATCTACTAATATGTGTTTTGCATTAGCAGTTTCTGGGTTAGAGAAGTTAGCTTTGTTAGCTTCATAGAAAGCTTGTTTTTCTTCATCAGTTAATTTTACTTCAGTTAATATTTGGTTTATTACGTATTGTTTTAATACGTTTTTTTCTATTTCAGCCATTTCTTTTCTGAAATCTTCGTTTTCGTCTATTTTATTTTCTTTAGCATACATGTAAAGAAGTTCTTGATTTACTAAGTCTTCTAATACATATTTTCTACCTTCTTCAGTTTGGAATTGTTGTGCTTGATAAGGATCTAAACCTTGTAAAGCGTGATCGATATCTATGTTAGAGATTTCTTTATCTCCAACTTTAGCTAATATTTTCTTTTCCATAAGTTGATTGCTCCTTTTCTTATTTAATTTAATTTTATTTTTGAATTAACTTCTTTATACATAATAACAAAAAAATATTAATATGTCTAACATTTTCCATGAGAATGTATATTTAAGATTTAATAGTATGTAGCAAAGACAAAGATTAATATAGAACCTATTATGCCTACTACACCTTCTTCGTCTTTTAAGTTAACCTTTTTAAAAGATATATAAAAATATAAAAAAATTATAAACGTTTTTATTAAGAGTAATTTAATACTGTTTGAATATAGTAAGAAATACATCATTGAGATTACAAAAGTTATAATTGAGATCAATTTATAATAAAAATCTACTTTATCTCTAATTTCTGTACTTTTGTGTTTTATTTTATTTATTATAGCTAATGTTATATAAATAATTGATAAAACAAAATAAGTATTAAATACATAATAATTAATAATTGGATTGGGTATAAAAACCCAATTAAACAGTAGTGTAATCCAAAACAAAACTGTCAAAGTTCTAAAATAAAATTCTAATATAATCATAAATCTCTCCTAATCTATTTCTATAGATAAATATTAACCAATAACAGTTAATATATACGTGATTTAAAACGAAAGGAAAAAACTTCTATATTAGTTGTTTGAGAATATATACTATAAAATGATTATGAATTCAAAATGACATTGTGAATTAGCTTTATAGAAATTATATTTTTCCCAATATAAAAAAATAACATTAATAATAGTATTTTATCATAAATTTATAAATATAGTGTATTATACAAAGTTAAAATTATGACTTTTAATCACACATAAGAAAGTATATTCATTTTATAAATTAAAATAACTACGATTTATATTGATATATAAGATATGAATGAACAGAAAATATAAGCAAATAAAAATATTTTAAATCTATTTAGAAGAAGTATTTCTTTATATAAGTATTGGGAGGTAAAAAATGTATAGATATTATACAAGTGGTGTATGTGCAAAATCTATCTTATTAGATATAGAAGGTGATACTATATGTGATGTTGTATTTGAAGGGGGATGTGAAGGTGCATTAATAGCTATTAAAAATTTAGTTAGGGGTAAAAATATAGATTATGTTATCGATATGTTGGAACAAGTCCCATGCAAGATGAGAGGGACATCATGTCCAGACCAATTAGCAAATGCACTAAAAATATATAAAGAATTTGTATACAATAATAATAGATATGAAAATAATAGATATGAAGAAGATAATGAATATTATGAAGAAGATAATGAATATTAGATAATAAAAATAAGCAGCCGTCGACTGCTTATTTTTATTATAATAAACTACAATTATTATCTAGTAACTAATATTGCAATTTGATATTTAGAGTTGTAACTTATTTGTACTAATTGATTTTTCTTTACATTTTGTAAATCTTCAGCGCCATAAGCTATTTTTAATTTAATAGGTTTTTTACCTTGCTTTAAGATAGCAACGTATTCTTTTTTCCCTTTTTGTTCTAAACTTATTAAGTTACCTACATAAGGTGTAAAGTTTTGGAATTCTTGAGCTTGTTTTCTTATATAGAAGAAAGTAGCAACACATATACCTAAGTTTATTGCAAGGATTATCCATCCGTTAATATGTTGCATAGCACCAACTATGATTAAGATAATCATAGCTACTATAGGTATGATTGCTTTTTTCATTAATAATTTACCCATGATTTCATTTGCTCTTTTTTCAGGTCCACTCATAGTTTTTGACTTAGCATATGATTCGGCAAATCTTTCTTTTAAACCCATATTAATCCTCCTAATTTCAATAGATATTTAGTTTTTATTATTTTAGCCTATGTAATATATATCAAAAGTATAAACCAAATTTAGATTTCAAAGGCAAAATAAAACATATTACTTATTTTATCACAAAATACATAAAAAGAAAATAAATCTATATATTAAATTTTGGCATTATAAAAACGAAATATAAATATAAAAATAAAAACAAAATAAATATAAGAAGTATAATAAGTAATAATATAAAAAAAGTAGTATAATATAAATTAGTGTAAAAAAATTAATAGGTGGTATATGTATGAGCGAGAAAATTTGTATAAGTATAAATAATAAAAAGTTCAATAAAGAAAATGAAAAGACAAAAGAAGCTATAAATAAAGCGTTAAATAAATTATGTGAGACTATTCTTCAGTTTGAGGAAAATGGA
>NZ_CABQXJ010000073.1:0-16800 GCF_902468165.1 uncultured Intestinibacter sp. | reverse complement strand
GAAAATAATAGTTTTATAAATTATATTTATAGATATAATATTGTAAAAATACACAACAATAATATAAAATTAAAAAAGAGTTCTGATTATCTAACTTTCATGACTAAAAAATCAGAACAATATGCCAACGATATAAGGGCATATAAAAGATCTAAATAAGCTTTTTACAACTTCAATATACAACAAAAAGGCTATCTAAATTAATAATATATTTTAGATAGCCTTTTTTATTTTAATCATTTCTTAGATATTTAAATAATTCATCTATTCCCACATTGTCGATTGTATCTACTTTAAAAATTTTATTTACCCCTATCATATTCAACATTTCACATGCATAATCTATTTGTTGTTCTGTTGCTAAATTGATTTTTGTGATTATACCGATTACATCCTTTGGAAATCTACTTGCAAATCCAGGTGCTATGTAATTTCTCTCTTGTGTTGCATCATAAACTACCCCTATTATTTTAGCATCACTTGCTGCAACTATAAGTGCATTATAAAATCCCCTATTTTCTATGTATTCTCCCGGAGTATCGATTGAATCAGTATATAACTGTATCGATTGCGTTTTATTATATATTAATTCTAATTTATCTAGTTTTTGGCATAATGTAGTCTTTCCACAGCCAGTCTTCCCCATAAAAATTATATTCTTCATGATTAAGTCCTCGTAATTTTTGTAGATGAAAACCCTAGCATATCACCTAAAACCTTTAATATATTTTTTATTGCAGATTCTACTGAACTTACATCGCCTGATATTACTAATGAACCGCTAAATCTATCTATAAATCCTAATGATATATCTGATGCTTTTGTCGCAACATCTGCTGCTATTATTGCAGCCTCACTTGGAGTTATTGTTAAAATACCAAGTGACTCTCTTTTATCTACTACTAAACCGAGCTTTTTGTATATATCTTCATCTGGATTTGCAATAATATGTGCAAGTGTTACTTGTTTTCCCGGAACATATTCTTGTATTATCCTTTGTTTAGTTTCCCCTTCCATTTTGTTTTCCTTTCTATATGACTTTATATTATTTTCTCTAAAATCTTGATTATATCTTCTTTTGTCGGTTTTACTGGATTAGTTTTTGTGCAATTATCATTTAAAGCAAGCTCTGCTATTTCATCTTTCATAGATTCCACTTCTTTTGCATCTATTCCACACTCTGTCAAAGTAAGAGGCATATTTAGTTGTTTTTGCAATTTTATAATAGCATCCTTCAAACTATCTACAGCTATCTTTTCATTAAAAATATTTAGTTTTAAAAATGAAGATATTTCTGCATATTTTTTCGCAGTTTCAGAAAACTCTATTGTTTTATATCCTTTTATTTGTGAGTTATAGTCTATAACATGGACTAATAATAGTGAATTTGCTCTACCATGTGATATGTGGAATTTTGCCCCGATTGCGTGGGCAATTGAGTGGTTTATTCCTAGAGAAACTTTATCAAATGCTATCCCCGCTAAACAAGAGGCGTTGTGCATTTTTTCTCTTGCTTTTATATCATCTCCATCTGCATATGCTTTTGGAAGGTATTCACAAACTAATTTAATAGCTCTTTCTGCTAATGCATCTGAACAATCGTGTGATTGTGTAGATACATATGCCTCTATTGCATGAGTTAAAACATCCATTCCTGTATCTGCTGTGACATTTGGTGGCACACTTTTCACAAGCTCAGGGTCTAATATTGCAACATCTGGCAACAATTCATCAGATACTAAAGGATATTTCACTCCCTTTTGAGCATCGGTTATAACAGAAAATGATGTCGCTTCTGAGCCTGTTCCGCTTGTCGTTGGAATTACTATAAGTTTTACATCTTCTAATTTTATATTTTCTAAATTCAATATTTTCTTAGCAAAGTATACTATTGCTTTTGAAGTGTCTATTGCCGAGCCACCGCCCAATGCTACAACAACATTTGGCATAAATCTTTCAAACTCTTTTATTCCAGCTGTAACTACTTCCATAGGTGGGTCTGGAACTATATCACAGAAAACTGTATATTCAGACTTTTGTAGGTATTTAATTACTTCGTTAACTAAACCTGACTTAACCATAAATGGATCTGTTATCAATAGTACTTTTTTCCCTGCTAATTGTTCTAATGATTCAAGTGCTCCTTTACCAAAATTAATCTTCGTCTTTATTTGGAAACTTTTCAAAATACCCCTCCCCCTTTTTTGCTTCATATGGTTATTATAATTTACTTTTTTAATTGAGCCAACAATTTCATATTTTAATTAGAATTTAATCTAAAAATTTAATCCTTAAAATAAAGGCCCTATAGCTTAAAACTATAGAGCCTTTAAATCTTCTTTTTTTAAATATATTATTTTATTTTAATTTAGTCAAGCAACTCCACCATTTATCATAAAATAGTATAGTTTATTTGCAAAATATTATAATAGTATAAATTTATGTAATTTATACTTTTGTTATAAACATAGCTTATCTGTATTTTATAATTAAATAAGTTATCTATTATTTTAATATAATTTCATAAGCCATAACCATAAGTGGCATAGTAGCTATACAAACAAGCACTGTAAATACGTTTATCATGTTCGCATAATCTGCATCATTGTCGTAAACTTGTGCCATTTGAGTTACTGTAGATGCTGACGGTGTCATAGTCGCCAAAAAGCTTATCAGTAGTATTGTATAACCATCTGGAACATAACTTGTTAAGTTAGTTAGTTTGAAAAATACTAATACAACTGCTGGGTAAATTATCATCCTCATTAAAGCTACTAAGTAAATTCTCTTAGTTGTAAAAATTGTTCTAAGTTTTACACCAGCCATCAACATCCCCGCAACTATCATACTAAGTGGCGCTATTAATTTTGAAACAGCTGCTACTGTATCTTTAGTTATTCCCGGCAATTTTATTCCTGTTATAAATAAAATTAGCCCAATTAGTATAGCTATAGTATTTACATTTATTATTATTTTTCTTAAATCTGCCCCCTTTTCTTCGCTTATCATCATCTTACAATGTGTCCATAAAAATACAAGCTGAACAGACATAAATCCACAGCAATATAGTACCCACTTATCTCCCAAAATTCCCGCTACGATTGGTATAATTAAATTTCCAGCATTACTATATATAATTGATGCCTTTTCTATTGAGTTAAATTTAAATATTTTACCTAATAATTTTGTCAACGCAAAAAATATTATATGAATAAATATCGCCGCTATAACTGCCAAAATCAACCCATTTCTAGTTTCTACAGTGTAATCTACTTGAAATGAATTTATGATTGTGCATGGTATTACTAAGTAAAGCACAATTACGGATATTGTTTTGCTGTCTGTTGATTTTAGTAAGCCTGACTTTACTAAAATATACCCCATAAGTATCATAAGAAATAGCTGTCCTATTTGCCCCATTAACAATAAACTAATCAAATCTCAATTCCTCCCTATATTATTTTCAAAAACAAGTTTATGATAACATATTTTTATATAAAATAATATAAGTCTTAAGTTGTTTTATTTTATCCACAGTTTGTCAAAATACCACTTGCAACTAAATACCAAAGTAATGCAAACAATATCGCCAATATACCACATATTAAGCTAAGTTTTTTTGCCTTGGTTAAAAGTCCTATAAGGGATGCTATAATAAGAAGTCCCTCTATTGCTAAAATTATCATTGTAAATGACATATCTATATCTCCTCTATATAAAATACCAATTCATTTTCTTTATTTTTTTCAACGTATACCTTGTAGTTTTTATCGTTTAAATCTATATTCATTTCTTGACTCAAAATTGTTTTATCTTCTTTATTGGTAATTAATATCTTAAATTTTGATTCTTTTATATCTAAATACATCTCTTCTTTATTGTGTATCATACTGTTATCAGCTTTAATCGTACCTCCAGAATATTTTTTAGACTCATAGCCTACACTTTTTATATCTTCGCCTGTATTGTTAACTACAGTTATATTGTATGAATCTTCTACTAAAACTGGCTTTTTAAAATAAAAAATCGAAATACATCCTAATATAATCACAACTAAAGTTGCTAAAATCAATGATTTATTTTTTAACATCTTTATACCCCCTAATCAAATTTTAAAATTGATATTAATTATCTTTATAATCTTTGAGCATTGTAATATATTACTAAATTAATTATACTCTTCGTTTTATTGTATGTCAATTTATTTTTATCGTTTTTCGATAAATATATATTATTTTATAATAAACTTTCTTATTTGTTATATCTTTATAAATAGTTTTCAAATATATCAATTTACTTAAATATAGAAGAATAAATTATAATTAACAATAATATATACAGGAAGATAATTTCCTTATATAAATGAAATTATCTTCCTTATAATTAAAATAATTAAAAAAGGCTGTATAAATCCTCCGATTATACAGCCTTTTAATCTATTTAAATTTTATAATAATTCTATTCCTGCTTCACTACATTCTTCAATCATATCTTCTGGCCAAATTCCAACTTGAACCTCACCTATATGTGCTTTGTTTAAGAAGAACATACATATTCTAGATTGACCAATTCCTCCACCTATTGTATAAGGTAGTTTTCCATCTAATAATGCTTTGTGATAGTCTAATTCTTTTCTATCTTCGCATCCTGCTGCTTCTAATTGTCTTTCTAGTGCTTCTTCATCAACTCTAATTCCCATAGATGAAAGTTCTATCGCTTGGTCTAATACTGAGTTGTAGAATAATATATCTCCGTTTAAATCCCAATCGTCATAGTCTGGACTTCTTCCATCGTGTTTTTCACCTGTGCTTAAAGTCTTTCCTATTTGCATTAGAAATACTGCTTTCTTTTCTTTAACGATTGCATCTTCTCTTTCTTTTGGTGTTAAATCTGGATACATATCTAATAACTCTTGAGAAGTTATAAAAGTTATTTCTTCAGGTAGTTCACACCCTACTTCTGGATAAATTTTATGAACATGTGCTTCCGTTTCTTTAAATACTTGGAATAATGATCTAACTACGTCTTTTAAAGTATCTATTGTTCTGTCTTCTTTAGCTATTACAAGCTCCCAATCCCATTGGTCTACATATAATGAGTGTAAGTTGTCTAGCTCTTCGTCTTTTCTGATAGCATTCATATCAGTATAAAGACCTCTACCAACTTGGAATCCATATTTTTTAAGCGCCATTCTCTTCCATTTAGCTAATGAATGTACTATTTCAGCATCTTTGTGAAGATATGGTACTTCAAAACTTACTGGTGTCTCTACACCGTTTAAGTTGTCATTTGTACCTGTTTCTGGTAAAACAAACAGTGGTGATGATACCCTTGTTAATTTTAACATTTCACTTAATCTGTTTTCAAAGAAATCCTTTAAATCTTTTATTGCCTGTTGAGTTTCTATTACACCTAAACTATTTTTATATTCTTTTGGTATTACTAAACACATAATCTTATACTCCCTTTTCCTTTAAATTTTAAATATATTTTTATTGTAGTTTTCAAAATCATATTTCAGATGATAACATAAGGCACTGCCTTATTTTTTTAATTAAAAAAAGCCCTTCATCCTATCTATAGGACGAAAGACTTAACTTCCGCGGTACCACCTAAATTAACTAATGTTCACCTCATTTAGCGTACTATTATACGCCACCAATTGTAACGGTTTGGTTCCGACTAAGTCTACTCTCAATATGATTTCGGTTAGTAGCTCTGGGATGTTCTTCATTATAAACTTTGTACTGGACTCACACCATAACCAGCTCGCTCTCACTCAGTATTTATAATTACTCTTCCCTTCATTGCCTTTTGAATTTTCTTCCAATTTTTATAATATATAATTTACACCAATAAATATTTCTTGTCAATAAATATTTTTAATATTTTAACCATTCTAATAATTTTTATACTGATATATAGTATTATTTGTATTTTTATTTTATGAGATTTACTTTCATTTTGTTACAAGAAATATCAAAATAAATTTAAATTTTTCTAAAAAATATAATAAATTTGTATTTATTTTGACAATACAAAAGAGGGGCCGCCCCCTCTTTTGATATATAAATTGTGTTTTTTTAATACATGGTATTTTTATGTTTCTAAACTTTTTAAACTAAACTTTTTAAACTAAACTATTTTTTACGGTTTTTATAATTTTTTATATATTTTTATCTATTATCTATATTGTTATGAATTTTATGATTTTATCTATTTGTTTGTATGTTTTCTATTCACGTATAGTTCCCTTTTATCCCCCCAGATAGACAAGTACTATTCGTTTCTATTCCCTTTTTATAACTTTATATTACATTTATGTTTATAATTTTTTATTATCTAACGCCTGCTTTAACTTTTTCAGCTTTAGCTTTTATTTTTTCTTTTATATCTGATTTATGTTCTATTTTTACTTCATCATCAGATTCTGCTTTTATTTCTTCTCTTTGAGTTTCTATAGAGTTCATTGCTTCATATTGAGCATCTCCATAATAAGCTCTTAAGTACATTTCTCTTATTTCTGAGAATAATGGATATCTTGGATTAGCACCTGTGCATTGATCATCAAATGCTGCTTCCACCATTTCATCTAATGTATCTAAGAATGCTTTTTCATCTATACCAAATTCTTTTATTGTATTTGGTATTCCTACTGCTGCTTTTAATTCGTTTATTTTTTGTTGTAATTGTTCAAATTTTTCTTCGTCTGTTCCTGTGCAACCAACAAATGTAGCTACTTCAGCATATCTAGCTAACATATTTGGATAAGCGTATTGTGGGAAAGTACCCATTTTTCTTGGAGCAGAGTTTACATTGAACTCTAATACTTTGTTTATTAATAGTGCATTTGCAACACCATGTGGTATATGGTGGTAAGCACCTAATTTATGAGCTAATGAGTGGCACACACCTAAGAATGCATTTGCAAATGCCATACCAGCCATTGTTGATGCATGAGCCATTTTTTCTCTAGCTATTGGGTCTTTTGCTCCATTTTCATAAGCTCTTGGTAGATATTCAAATATTGATTTAGTTGCTTGTAATGCTAAACCATCAGTAAATTCAGTTTGTAACATTGCTGCATATGCTTCTAATGCATGTGTTAGAGCATCTATTCCTGATGCAGATGTTAATCCTTTTGGTTGATGCATCATCATGTCAGCATCTACTATTGCTATAGTTGGCATTAATTCATAATCTGCAAGTGGATATTTTTGTCCAGTTTCTTCATCAGTTATAACAGCGAATGGTGTTACTTCTGAACCTGTACCTGAAGATGTTGGTATTGCTACAAATTTAGCTTTTTTGCCCATTTGTGGGAATTGGTATACTCTTTTTCTTATATCCATAAATCTCATTGCTAAATCTAAGAAGTTGCATTCTGGATGTTCATACATAACCCACATGATTTTAGCAGCGTCCATTGCTGAACCTCCACCAACAGCTATTACTACATCTGGATTGAATAATCTCATTTGTTCTGCACCTTTTTTAGCGCATGCAAGTGTTGGGTCTGGTTCTACTTCTGAGAATGTTGAATGTTGTATTCCCATAGCATCAAGTTGGTCAGTTACTGGTTTAGTGTATCCATTTTCATATAAGAATGAGTCAGTTACTATAAATGCTTTTTTGAAATCATAATATTCTGGTCCTAATTCTTTTATCGCTACTCCTAAGCAACCTTTTTTGATAAATGTTTTAGCAGGTGTTCTAAACCAAAGCATATTTTCCCTTCTTTCTGCTACAGTTTTTATATTTATTAATTGAAGTGGTCCAACTTGTCCTGAGAATGAGTTGTTACCCCAAGAACCACAACCTAAAGTTAATGATGGTGATAATTTAAAGTTGTATATATCTCCTATTCCACCTTGAGCTGATGGTGTATTAACTAATATTCTACAAGCTTTCATTCTGTGTTCAAATTCATTTAATTTTTCTTGGTTATTTACAACATCTATGTATATACCTGCAGTATGACCGATTCCTCCACCTTGTACTAATTCATCTGCTTTATCTACTGCATCATCAAAGTCTTCAGCTTTATACATTGATAATAATGGGAATAATTTTTCGTGAGCTAATGGTTCAGATATATCTGTTGAAGTAGCTTCACCTATTATTAATTTTGTATCAGCTGGTACTTCAAATCCTGCTTCTTGAGCTATTTCTATTGCTGGTCTACCAACTAATTTAGCGTTCATTGAGCCATTTGCTCCAAGAACTATTTTCTTTAATTTTACTAATTCTTCACCTTCTGCTATATAAGCTTTTCTAGCTCTGAATTCTTTTTTAACTTCTTCATATATAGATGCATCTACTATTACTGATTGTTCTGATGCACATATTGTTCCGTTGTCGAAAGTTTTTGAATGTATTACTGAAGATACAGCAACTTTTATATCACAAGATTCGTCGAATATTATTGGAGTATTTCCTGATCCAACTCCTAATGCTGGTTTTCCTGAAGAATAAGCTGCTTTAACCATTCCTGGTCCACCTGTTGCTAACACTGTGTCACACTCTCTCATTACTTCACCTGATAATTCAACAGATGGTTCATCTATCCATCCTATTATTCCTTCTGGTGCTCCAGCTTTAACTGCTGCTTCTAAACATAATTTTGCTGCTGCTATTGTACAATTTTTAGCTCTTGGATGTGGTGAAAATACTATACCATTTCTAGATTTTAATGCTATTAAGCATTTGAATATTGCTGTTGAAGTTGGGTTTGTTGTTGGTATTATTCCTGCTAAAACCCCTATTGGTTCTGCTATTTTAGTTATTCCGAATGAGTCATCTTTTTCTATAACTCCACAAGTTTTTAAATCTTTATATGCATTGTATATATATTCTGATGCATAGTGATTTTTTATTACTTTATCTTCTGCTACCCCTATTCCTGTTTCTTCTACAGCCATTTTTGCAAGTGGTATTCTCGCTTGGTTTGCCGCCATTGAAACTTGGAAGAAGATTTCGTCTACTTGTTCTTGAGTGAATTTTGCAAATTCTGCTTGTGCTGCTCTTACTTGAGCCATTTTCTTTTGTAATGTCTCTACACTATTTACTATCATGTTTTATCCCCCTGTTATTTTTATACTCGGTAATAATGTAAATTTACATTCCTTCTCTGCTTAATAATTTACATTTACCTTTGTTAATTTATTCTTATGATTTATAACTTTTTAGTATTATAAATCTAATTTGCCCTTTCAGTTGTCAATCAATCATACATTTTTTTCCACGTCTTGTTTGACATATTTATATATTAATTGATTCAAAACTCAATGTCAACAACTTTGTTATTTTTTTATCACTTTTTTTATATTTTTTACCGAGAAAACGTTTTTATATCAACATTCTATACTTTAATGGGTCTAAATTTATCCCAATATCCATCATTTACCGTTATTTTTTTGTCAAAAATCTCACTAAACTTATCCACTATCTTAATATCTCCAACTAATCAGAAATTCCGTTGCTTAAAATTCACTTTGTTCATATCACCAACGACTTCGTCCGTTGCTTAGGTTAATAAGTTGGAAATTATATATTATCCACAAAGCATATAATATATAATTTCCATAGAATTAAAAAGCAGAAGCTTTTTAGTTGGGCTTCTGCTTTTTTAGTATTTACTTTAAAAATTACTTTTTATTCTTTATTATAAACTTCTTTAAAGTATTTTCTTATTTCTGATTCACGCTCTTTACTAAAACTTCCTGAGACCAATAAATCTAATATAGATAGCGAAGTTCCACGAGAACCCCAACTTCCTTCATCAATTATTTCAAATGATACCCACCATGTAGGTGACGGTTGTTCCATTTTACAAGCCCTTGCAAGGCTGTATAAAACATTTTCTAATACTTGTTTTCTGATTTCTTCTAGCACCTGGTACTAATTGACCTATTTCTGGGATAAGTACAGCATCTGTAAGTGACTGTGCTAACTCTCTTCTTTGTTCTATAGAGAACCTATTTTTTTCAGTATTTACATAAATCATTGTCATAATACTGTACCTCTTTCTTTAGTTTATAATTTAGAATTATATATATAACTTTCATCTAACTGTATTTTAAATATATTAAGTATCTATGAAGTATTTATATTAAAATTAAGTTATATTGTATTTTTATCTTAATCCATATAGTTAAATCTATGTGTTGCAACATAGTCTTCTAAAAAGTTTAGATATTGTTCTTTTGTAAAGAATGGATTAAATTTATTGATTATGTCTTTAGCTTCTTTTGCATCATCATAAAGAAGATCTATCAAGCTAAGAGCTAACATTTTTGCTGGAAGTATATATGCCTTTTCTTCATCTTCCATATTGTACTCTTCTGTATGTAAACCTCCAGTAATACCATTAGACCAAACATGTAAGCAAGGCATAATTTGAGATATATCTCCTAAATCTGTTGAACCTGCTGTTTGGTAATCCATTATGAAGTTGTCTTCTGTTAAAGATGCGTATTCAATCATATTTTGCTTGTAGATATCACCTAGATTTCTGTCTGTTTTCATTGGTAAATATCCTATAGAGTCTTTTATTTCTACATTTCCACCTAGTGCAAGTGCAGCAGCTTGAAGAGCTCGATTTACCTTTTTGTTTGCATCTGTCATAGCATCTATGCTAAATGCACGAACCATAATTTCCATAGTTACTTTTGATGGAACTACATTTACTAAATCGCCGCCATTACTTATAACCATACTTACCCTTACTTTATCTTCATCTTTAAATGTTTCCCTTTGTACATGTATATTATTCATTGCAAGCTGGGCCATATTTAAAGCATTTACACCTTCATGTGGTGCAAAACCTGCATGAGAAGACTTGCCATAGAAAGTGACCATCTTTGACATAAATCCATTAGTATCAGTATTTATGATACATTCTTTTCCTTCTTCTAAGCCTATCATATGGCATTGTAAGATAATGTCTGTATTATCAAATCCATTTCTATATAAGTACTCTTGTTTTCCACCTATATATTTAATTTTATTTTCTTTTTGTAGATTAGCTCTATATTCATAATCTACACATTCTTCCGCAGGTATAGCGATAAATTCCATAGAACCATCTAAATGCTTAAATACTCCTGATTTTAATATTCCAAATGCAGCACCAATCATATTAGCAATTTGGACATTATGTCCACAAGCGTGTATATTTCCAAGTTCGTTTGCATCTTTGTGGTCAGCACAAACTACAGAGTCTAATTCCCCTATAATCGCAACCCTAGGGCCAGATTTTTCTTCATTAGCTATGATTTTGCACCCAGTATATGCTATTTCTGTTTCCAATCTTCCATCTAAGTTTTTCATTGCATTTTTTACAATTTCAGTTGATTTAAATTCTTTATATCCTAGCTCTGGATTTTTATATATTTCATTACCTATTCGTATAATTTCGTCTCTATTTTCATCTATTGTCTTGATACAAAGTTGTTTTAATTCGTTTTTATTCATGATATTTCTCCTGTAATATTTTATATTTTGATTTAATTATCTATTTTATATATCCATCATATTGCGTACTACTTTTAATGTCTGCATCATCTCATCAATTTTTAAGTACTCTGTTACTGCATGTGGCTCATACATTCCCATACTAAGTATTGCACTTTTATATCCTAGTGCTGCTAATATATTGGCGTCACTTCCACCACCGATTACAATTGGCTCTGGAGTTATGCCTTCTTTTAACATAGCTTTTTCTGTAAGTTTATATAAATCACTATCTAAATCAAGTGAAAATGGTGGATAACAATTTTCGTGTATAAACTCGTATTCTGCTTTAAATTTTTGTGCAGCCTCTCTACAACAATTCTCCATATGTGCTATTTCTGCTTGAAGTTTGTCAGCTATATGAGAGCGTATTTCAGCAGTAAAAGTAACTGAATCTGTAACTATGTTAGTAGCTCCACCACCTTCTATACGACCTATATTTGAAGTAGTCAGTTCATCAATTCTACCTATATGCATATTTGATATGGCATCTGATACAACGACAATTGCATTTATTCCTTTTTCAGGTTCTATCCCTGCATGTGCTTTTTTACCTTTAATTGTGCATTTAATCTTTTCCATAGCAGGTGCCTTGTAAGCAACAGCTCCCGGTTTACCTAGATAATCAAGTACAATTAAATCTTTACAAGGTAGATTTTCACCAGTAAATTGTTTTGCTCCTAATAATCCATCTTCCTCAGATACTGTAAATAATATGTATATATCTCTATGTTCACAGTTTGACTCGATTATATCTTCTAGAGCCTCTAAAATTATAGCTATTCCTAATTTATCGTCAGCACCTAAAGTTGTAGTCCCGTCAGTTCTTATTATATTTCCATCTATTATAGGGTTAACGCCTCTACATGGGCTTACTTGATCCATATGTGCACAGAAAGTAATAGGTTTTTCTTTGCTATTTCCTTTTAAATATGCGACTATATTCCCAGCATTTCCACCAAATTTTTCTCCTGCATTATCTACCTTTACTTCTAATCCTCTATCTTTTAAATGATCGACTAAATAATCTGCTATTTGTTTTTCTTCCCCAGAAGGACTATCTATTTTAACTAATTTAATAAAAGTATCTATGATTCTCTCTTTTGATAACATTTTGTATCTCCTTATTTTTTAATTATTATATTTAAAGGCATGGAAAATTTTCGTTCCATGCCTGAATAAAGCCTTAATGTAAGCTATATGATGGTAGTATTCCTGGTCCTAGAGGAATATTAAACACCATAAATAAAATTAATAATAATGTCCATACTATCAAGAATGTTATTGAGTATGGCAACATATTTGCTATTATTGTTCCCATACCAGCTTCTTCGTCATATTTTCTAGTGAATGCTAGTATTATTGGGAAGTATGGGAATAATGGACTTAGTGGATTTGTTATACAATCTCCTATACGATATGCCATTTGTGTCAATGCTGGATTATATCCAACCATCATAAACATAGGTACAAATATAGGTGCAAGTATTGCCCATTTTGCAGACGCACTTCCTATAAATAAGTTTATAAAACATGAAAGTATTATAAATCCTACTAATAAAGCTGGTCCACCAATTCCTGCATTTTCAAGGAATTCTCCACCTTTAACAGCTATTATTATCCCTAAATTACTATTTGTGAATAATTGTAAGAATTGAGATGCTACAAATGCTAAGATTATATATCCACCCATATCGCTCATAGCTTCTCCCATTAGTTTTACAACATCTTTATCTTTTTTAATTATTCCAACAGCTTTTCCATAAACTAATCCTGGTATAAAGAATGCTAATGCAGTTATAGGAACCATACCTTTCATCAAAGGCGCATTACTAGATAATAAAGCTCCTGTTTCTGGGTCTGCTAAGAATGGTCTTTCCCCTATCACACTTAAACCTACTATTATAGCAGCATATATAAGTAGAGCTATTCCAGCTTTTTTAAGACCTTTAGATTCTTCTTTAGTTATATTTTGATCTACATCTAATTGGGCATCTCCTTCATATTTCCCAAATCTAGGAGCTATGATTTTTTCTGTTACCCAAGTTGCTAGTGCTATTAATACAAAAGTAGATGCTATCATAAATATTAAGTTCATTGTTGCATTAGCATCGTAATTCGCATCTAACATTTGTGCTGCCGGCACAGTAAAACTTGCAGCTAATATATCATTTACACTTATCATTATATTTGCCGCAAATCCTAGACATACTGCTGCATATCCTGAGAATAGTCCGATTAATGGGTGTCTCCCCACACCTAAATAAACTAATGCAGCTAATGGTGGGAATAATATCGTCCCTGCATCAGATGCTATATTAGCTAACATACCGATTGTCATAACTACTAGAGTCACTCTTTCCTTTGGTATTTTAGATACTGATGCCTTTATTGTTGTAACCATAAGTCCAGATTTATCACAAACACCTGCTCCTATCATAGTTACTAAAACTAATCCAAGTGGTGCAAATCCTTGGAAGTTACTTACTATACTTCCTAATAAATTTTGTAGCTGCTCTACACTTAATAGATTGACTGCTGTTACAGTTTCCTTTGTTCCTGGATGAACTACAGATACCCCTTTTGTTCCTACAATATAAGATGTTACTAAAATAATTGCACATAAACCAATAAACATTGTCACTGGGTCTGGTAGTTTGTTTCCTACTGTCTCGATACTGCTTAAGATTTTGTCTGAAAAACTTTTATTTTCAATTTGTCTTTCTACAGTTTGTCGTTGTTCCATAAAAATTCCCCCTTTATAATATGTTTTTAACTTTGGTCATAACTCTCCCTTGACCTTATTTTAAATATACTATCTCACGAGTCATTAATTGTCAATATTTTCCGCAAAATTTTACCAGTACATTCTTTTTGACTTATTTCCTCATTTATTTCGACAAATTTCTATCATATTTACTTTTTTTAAATATTAAATTATAATTAAAAACAAATATATTTAGGAGGTAGATATGGGATATAAATTAATAGCATTAGACATTGATGGTACTTTATTAAATAGTTCTAATCAAATCACAGAAAATGTCAAAGAGGCAATAAGAAAAAGTAAAGAAAAAGGTGTCAAAGTTGTGTTATGCACAGGGAGACCTCTAAAGGGTGTTGAGAACTTTCTTGATGAATTAAATCTTAAAGAAGAAGGCGATTATGTTAGTACATTTAATGGAGCTCTTGTTCAAGATGCACATACTGGAAAACCTATCTCTCACTTAACATTAGATTATGAAGACCTTTGTGATTTATATGACCTTAGTGTAGAAGTAGGCTCTAGAAGTCATTTCTATGATACAAGAACTGTTTATACTTTTAATAGAGATGTAAGTGATTATACTATTTTAGAGGCTTACTTAACTGGTGTTCATCTAAACGTAACTGAATTAGATGAAGTTCCTAAAGATATAGCTATGTCTAAATTTATGATGATAGATCATCCAGAAATATTAAACGAATGTATAAAGAAAATACCAGAAGAATACTACGAAAGATACACAATCGTTAGAAGTACTCCATTTTTCTTAGAATTCTTAAATCGTGATGCAAATAAAGGTGCTGGTATTGGTCTTTTATCAGAAAAACTTGGCATAAATCCAGAGGAAGTTATCTGTGTTGGGGATGCTGGTAACGACAAACACATGATAGAATACGCAGGGCTTGGTGTTGCTATGGGGAATGCAACTGATGATATTAAAAATATTGCAAACTATGTGACTAGCACTAATGATGAAGACGGTGTTGCTCACGTTATAGATAAATTTATATTAAATAGATAATAGTAAACGGCTTTGTCCGCTAATTTATATAATAAGTCAGAAATTATAAATTATCTATAAATAAGATAATATATAATTTTCTTAGAAAAAAATAGAGTAACATAGTGCTTGTTAAAACACTTGTTACTCTATCTTTTTGCTAAAATTTATAACTTTGGCAAATGGAGGACATTTTTCTTCTCCGAGATTTCGTCGGATAATCTCTTGTTTAAATGTTCGCTTTTAAAAGTTTTTTGATTGATTTTCTTTATGCTACTTTAAAGTAATCCTAAGATTATCGTCATACGAATTAAAAAATTTAATTACATTCAGGATATTAAATCTACTTTAGTATTTTATAGATAATTGATCCCCAAACAATTTTAAATATAATTTATATATATTACAAATACATAGATTTTATTCTATAAATTTGATATGTCCTATAAATTTTTTAATTTGGTAAAAATATCGAGAATATACTTCCATTTTTATATGATTTAACCTTTATATATCCGCCCTGTTTTGTAACTATCTCTCTACTTAAATAAAGCCCAATTCCTATTCCCTCTTCATTTAATACGTTTGACCCTCTATAAAATCGCCTAAATATTTTTGGTATTTCTTCTTCAGATATGCCTATACCTTCATCTTTAATATCGATTCTAGTAAATATTTCGTATTTCTCAACATTTATAAAAATAGTACTGTCTTTATGCGAATATTTTATAGCATTTTCAATTATGTTAAATATAGCTTCAGTCGTCCATTTTTCATCATAATTTAGCTTTATATTTTCTTTTGGACTAAATTCTATCTTTATATTTTTGAGTTGTGCTTTTTTATAAAGTTGTGTTATTGCACTTAAAATCGATTCATTTATTTCTGAGGGTCTTTTATGTAGATTTATTATAGAACTTTCAAGCCTAGACATCTTTATCATACTTTCTACTAAAAAACATAATTTATCCAAAGATAACATTATGACTTTATTAAATTCTATTCTGTCTTCTTCTAATAAGTTTTCATCTTGTAAAAACTCACTATAAATCTTCATGTTAGTAAGCGGAGTCTTTAATTGGTGAGCTATGTCTGATATCAATGATTTTATCTCATTTTTTTCATATTCCATCTTTTTATTTTGTGATTTTAAAATATTTATTAATCTCAACGTTTGATGTTGTAGCTTTGAAAATATAGAATCATCAATCATAGAAAAAACTTCTATTTCATTCATATCAGAAATCGTAGCAAGCATATCAGATAGTTTTGTCAGTATATCATTTATATAATTTTTAAAAACTATCTTTTGTAAATAAAATATTCCTAAAATTATAATAGTAAAACAACATGTAATTATAAATATATTTATGTTATAATCTTTAAGTTTTATAAAAATAAATATATTTATTATTATTTTTAAAATAAAAAAAAACATAATCGATAGCTTCGTTTAAAACCAATAATTTTTATATTTAGATATATTAATTTTTAAATATACAATTAACAATAAAATATT
>NZ_CABQXJ010000072.1:0-17182 GCF_902468165.1 uncultured Intestinibacter sp. | reverse complement strand
TGAGCTATTTTTTTATCCATTTTTAAGTGTTGCACTTAATATGATAATTCATCATCGATTATTTCAGATACTTGTTTCCGAGTATAATTAGTATCAAAAAAATTTTTAACTTCTTCTACAGCACGTTTAACGTCTTTTAATCTATATAATAAACTATTACCTGTTTGCATTGTTTCTATGCCAAATTCTTTTACTACTGGCTTTAATATAAATCTATCTGATTCTATTTCAAACATTTTTAATATAGAATTCCTATCAATAAACTCATTCTCTTTAATAGATATATTGTCGATATCGGCTTTTTTATAAAAAATATATATACCTTTAAAATCATATTTTTTCCTCAAAATACTTTTATAATGATTAAAAATTCTTACTTGTTTAACATTACGTGCCTTTACTATATCTCTACTAAATATATTTTCATATACATACTGAGCAGTATAATGTTCTTCATAAAATTTCTCTACTTCTTCGATTGCTGCTTGCAAATCTTCAATATTATAATATGTTTTATTACCATTAGTTTTAGTTCTTATATTAAATTTAGATACTACATCTACAATATAATCTTGAGTTGTTTCTAGTTTCTTAAATGTATTTTCTCTGTCTAAGTAATTACTATTTATATCTTCAATTTTTTGTTTTAATTTATCTATATCAGTTTTTTCATAACAATTGGTTGCCCCCTTGAATTCTTTTCTAGTTTGTAATAATATACCTCTGTATTTACGAGGTATAGTAACAGATTTTATTTTGTATTTATTTAAGAGAGGATAACCAAATAATTCTACTACATAAGGACAACTATAATGTTTGTTAAAAAAATCATTAGCCTTTTCTATAATTTCTTCTATATCTGATAATTTATAATATTTACGCCTATCAACAGTGTTTTGTTCAACTTTATAAATAGACATAATTGATGGAAAAACATTCATAGAGCTGCACTCAAGCTTTTTCATAGCTGTCTCTTTATCTATAAATTCATTTAATATTTTACCTTTAGCTATGCTCATATTGAATCCTCCTGTTACTAATTATCTTTCATTGACACAGCAATTGCACCTACAATGTCAATCATATCAGCCACACTTTCAGTTATACTTTTTAAATTTAAATATGCCTCTGATGATTTTACAGATGAATCTCCTCTTAAAATCATTAAAAGTTGAGAGCTATGTTGACCCATAATATTTTTAAGATACCCCTTCTTTATAAGGTGATTAGTAAATATATGTCTTCCAATATGACTTCCCCAAGATTTAATTCTATATTCATCTGCTAAAGATGCTTTATTAAGTTTTTTGTCTACAAACTCTATGAAATCCCATTTTAACTTATGAAATTCTTTCTGATACACTTGTGCTGTCATTGGTTGTCCATATGAATCCAAAAACAAGGCATTAAAATGTTTTCTTTTTTGATTATTATTTAATTTTTCAATATGCTCATCCCATATATCAAATAATTCTCCATTAAAATTAAATACTGGCTGACCCTCACGAGGTTTTTTTACTTGTGAATATCTTGTATCTATATCTCTATCAGCAAATAGTTCATCTTGTCTATCTTGAATAGATACAGTCACGTAGTTTTTTGCTCTATTTAGTTCTACTGAGTCTATAGTAAGATTTACTATCTCACCTTGTCTTAATCCACCACAGATTTGAAGAATAACCCCTAGAGCTATATTAGAATATTTATCTCTTGCAAGCTTAACAAACGAATGCCATATATCCTCATCCATATCTTTAAGTATTTGAGAACTAACTCTCTCTTGGTCTGGATACTCTATAACATACTGTGGATTACCTACAAATGGATTAACCATTTGCCATCTAACTTGATTTCTTTTATCATTAGATTTTATTGGAACAGGAATGTTTTCTATTTTAGCATCCTCACCTGTAATACCTAATTTATATAAATAATCATAAAATTTAAGTAATATATTTTCTTTATCTTTAACTGTTTTATAAGAGTTATCGTTACGCAAAGAGTTAAGGAATTCAGCTAAATGATATAGGTTTAGTTTATATAATCCATTTTCTCTTAATATATCAAATATTTTATTATATCCAAGCGATATTTCATTATTTATATAGTTTAAAAAATTAGTGATAACTCGTGCTTCTTTTATTTTACTGTTATCTGACATGGAACCGCATACTGTTTTTAGATATGATGTTAGTTGAGATGGTATCCAAGCTTCACTATTAGGATACTGTCTAACTATTATAACTTCTTTTCTTTCTTTATTTTGATATTTAGAAAAATCTCTTATTGTTATTGTCTTCAACTTATATTTCATCGGAATCATAAAGATATTACCGATATCGTTAAAATCTAGGTTTGTTTTCATGATATTATTCCTCCAATCACTATAAATCTAATTTCTTACTCTCGCCCTTCGCTACGCTACGGTTGAGCTCTCGGTTAGTTGTGTTGTCGGTAGTTGTTTGTTACCATATATATACTATATATTTTGATGTTTTGTTTAATTGTAGCATACCTTAGACAAAATTTCATTATAGTATTACCAATATTTAAGAACTATTTTTTATTATTTTGTACTAAGTTTATATAGATAAGGAAAAAGGAAATTCATACCCAGATATTACGCTTTTGCCCCCTTTGGCTAGGTTATTAAGAGTAGATTTAAATACTTTACTATCATTTAATGATGAGCTTAATGATTATGAGATTGGAAAATTTATAAATGATTTAGCTACTATTGTTGAAACAAAAGGATATGATTATGCATTTAAAATAGCAATAGATAAAATATATGAGTATCCAAACTGCTATAAATTAATTTATTCAGTTTCATATTTTTTACAAGGTGCGTTGTGTTTGTATTGTGTAGATGATAAAGATAAATACGAAAATGAAATTGAAAAGCTCTTTATTCGTGTAAGCAACTGTGATGACTTAGAACTTGCAAATAATATAAATTCATTATTAATTTCTAAATATATTCAGAGAAAAGATTACAACAGTGCGCAAATGTTAATTGATAAATTACCAAATGTATCAATTAATAAAAAACAACTTCAAGCAAATTTATATATTAGTCAAGATAAATTAAACGATGCTTGTGAAATTTTAGAAAAAGAAATTCTTTTTATGGCTAACTCAATCCAAAGCTCTCTACTTAATTTACTTGATATCGCTTTGAAACAAAATAAATTTGATTATGCACTAATTTATTCAAACAAAATAAAACAAACAACTGAAATATATAATTTATGGGACTATAATAAATATGTTGGCGACTATCAAATAGCCATGGAAACCAAAGACACAAAAAAGATTATAGATACATTAAAATCTATGTTCAATTCTATTAAAAATCCTTGGACATTAAATGACTCACCACTTTATAAACATATTTATAATAACCCAAAATCTAATTATAGCAATAATAAATTTGGACAAATTTTTATAAATAACATAATTAAAGAACTTGAATATAGTGATGAAATAGACTTTTTAAAAAAAGAACCTGAATTTATAAAATTATTAAATGAATATAAAATCAAAAAAGGATACTAATCATAGTATCCTTTTTTATTATGATGCTTTACTTTCTTCTTCTAATTCTGGTTTTTTCTTAGTCATAACCGCATATACAGGTAATCCTATTAATGTTACTATAACTCCACCTAAAGAAATCATCGAACTTTTCATACCAGCTAAGAATAGTTGATCTATTACAACGAATAAACCACTACAAATAGATATTATTGGTATTACTGGATAGAATGGAACCTTATAAGGTCTTTTTAAATCTGGTTGAGTTTTTCTAAGTTTTATAACACCTATGAATGTTAATGTATAGAATGCCCATATAGCAAACATAGATAAATCACTTAATAAGTTAAATTGTCCTGATAATGCATATATCACAGAAAGTACGACCATAAATAGAGTTGCATTTGCAGGAACTCCATTTTTATTTAATTTACCAAACGTAGCTGGTAAAAGTTTTTGATTAGCTAATGTGTAAGGTATTCTTGGTCCAGTTAAAAGATATCCGTTTAGACATCCAAATACTGATACTAATATACCTACATTTATTAATTTACCACCAACAGGCCCAAATATTTTTTCAGCTACTATAGATGCTGGTGAAGCGTATTGAGCTAATTCACTTGCAGGTAATACCCATAAGTATGCTAAGTTTATAACTACATTAATAGCCATTACTATAGATAACCCACCTATTATAGCTTTTGGTAAATCTTTGCCTGGATTTTTCATTTCTCCAGCAAGAGCACCTACGTTTATCCATCCATCATAAGCAAATAGTATTGCAACAAGTAACTGACCTATAACACCCATTGGTCTTATTCCTTCAGCTACTAAAGGATTCATTATTGGGTTATCTCCGCTCCCTTTTATAAATCCAAATACTATTATTAATCCAAGAGGAATTAACTTACATACAGTAGATACTGTTTGTATAGCTCCACTTGTTTTAGAACCGAATGTATTTAATATTCCTATTAATAGTATTACTCCAATAGTCATTGGCATTACTAAAGAAGAATTATTTAAAAGTAATGCAGCTTGTTGCCCAAACATAACTGCTATAGCAGCTGCTGTAGCTGGGAAAAATAGTACTGTTTGCATCCAACCTGTTAAGAACCCTAACTTTTTACCGTATATCTCTTCAATATATACCATCATTCCGCCTGTTTTAGGGATAGCAGCTGATACTTCTGCAGCAGTAAGACCTGCAGTTATTGTCATTATACCTGCTATAATCCATGCTAATATTCCAAGACCAGGAGCACCTCCTGTTAATGTGTATACCGCTTGAGGTTTAAAGAACACCCCACCACCTATAACCATACCTACAACAGTAGATAAAGCTGCGGCTATACCTAAGTTTTTTTGCAGTTGTTTATTTTCCATAAACTATGTTCCTTTCGCATATTATTTTCTTTTGTTTTATTTTAGTCACTCTACTTAGTATATAGGTTTCTCTTGTTTATTCAAGCTGTATTTTAATCCCTAAAATGGTAATTTATGTATATAGATAGATTTCTTATAATAGTCATCTCTTTTTATATCAAATCAAAAAAGTTTTTCTAAAAAATTATATTCAGGTAAATAATTAAAACATGTAAATGAAAACTGTCCATTCATCGAATTTGGTTTTACTCTAGACATGCTTATAAATATTGCATTGCCTACATTTTTCCTAATATCCACAATATTTTCGCTTCCATAAGAATCTAAAACTAAAATGATATTAGGTGTTTGCCACCCCTTATAACTGTGATATGAGCATACTTTTAGTCTGCCTGTTCCGCCTCTAAATTTCCATTTTTCATTTCTTCTATTTTTTTCGTTTTTCTTTTTATTCATATCATATACATGAGATACTTTTATTCCTTTATCCATAAAAAATTTTACAATATCTACACCTGTATTTTCGTTTGTAGTTAAAATAGTTATATCTTCTAATTTATTATATTCTAACAGTTCTTTTATTTTTAAATCAATTCTATTTAATTTATCTTCTTTAGAATCTGTATTAGAATTTATCCACTTTATACTTATAAGTAAACTTATTTGATTAGAATTACTTTTAGGAGTCAATATATTTTCTTCATGTATGCCTAATTCTTTGCGTACAAGTTCTATTTTTTCAACTGTCTCTTTTGGTAGCCTATATGAAATTTTTAAATATCCAGGTTTTCCTTTAAATCCTATGTTTTTTATCTGTTCACTATCTTCAATCCATATTCCATGTTCATATATATCTTGTGATTTATCATATACAATAAATAATTCGCCTTTTTGAGTATAAAATTTTTTAAGAAATCTGATCCAATCTCCTCTAAAATCTTGTCCTTCATCTATCAATATATAATCATACTTAAATTCATCTTTTAATGGGTTTAACTCCATAAATTTTTCAATACATTTAATCCAATCTTGTGTAAAATCATAATCTTTATTATTATAAGTATATAATTCACTATATGGAAGTTTTATACAATATGATGCTGCTACAATTTTTAGAAATTCATGAAAATATAGTACACTTAAATTGTCTTTCAATTTACGTCTATCATCTAATCCAAATTGTTGACTACACAAATCTTTTAGGTAGTGTCTTAGTGTTATGTTATAAGTCAAAATAAGTACACGATAATCTTTTTTCAATGCTCTGGCAGCCTTTTCAGCTAAAACTAGTGATTTGCCTGCTCCAGGCACTCCTCCCCATCTACGTATAGAATTTTGTTTTAAATTTGCTAAGTCTGATTGTTCTTTAAATAGTTTAAATGGCTCTTTTCTTTCATAATTATAATCTGCACATTGTAAATTTTTAATTAATTGATGTACCATATTTTCTAACATATTGTCTTTATTATACTTTGATTCTTTAACTGTAAGTGCCCATGTATATTGTGTCTTATTGAGTGTTTTATTTATATCATTTATTTTATCTATATCATCATCTGTCCAAATTTTAGTGTATGTATTATTTGTACAAAATTCTAAAGCTTTTTCTTTAGATGGCCCGTGAAAATATACGACTGTCTCAATATATCCATAATAATCATTATTTTTAGAAACAAAATCTTCACTATTATTTAAATCAGATTTAAGGATGCAATTTTTATAAGTTTCAACTTGTTCTACCGGATCTTTTTTATGTAATCTTCCATCTGTACCTTTGATATACCCTCCAGATTTATAAATATCTAAATTTAGATTCCAATCCTTGACTTCAATAATTATAACGCCTTTTTTAGGATTAAGTAATATAAAATCTGGTTTTATAGAGTCTATGTGAGGTTGTTCAAATACTGTCCATCCATCAAATCTAGGACTGTATTTTAAAACATTTAATAACTTTTCTTCTCCCTCAGTTCTTTTATCTCTTGGATTAATATTTTCAAATATAATTGCTGACATATAATCCGCTCCCCTCCGTAATAGATTTATGATTTAAACAACAATATTTGTAAATACCTATCATTTTAATTACAATTCTTACTAAGATAAACTGTCTATAAAGTATATTTTTAATAACTAAATATTATGTCTAAATTAATTAAAATTTATAAAATTGCTTCTTACTTTGAATATTTTCTAAATAATTGGAAATAATATTTTAAGATATACTAACGATAATAAAAACATAACTACTTATTAAATTTTAATACAATAATTACTACTATGTTTCGCCAAATAAAGATTTTTTTATAATATTACTATTTTATATATCTTGTATACTAAATTCTGTTATGATATAATAACTTGGTTATAATAAGAAAAGGAGATTTTTATATGTCAATTAAACATAAAATAATAAATATTGCCGTAATTGCCCATGTCGATGCCGGAAAATCAACTTTAGTTGATGCTTTCTTATCTCAAAGTGGTGTATTTAGAGCAAACGAAGTAGTAAAAGAATGTGTAATGGATAGTAATGACCTTGAAGCTGAAAGAGGTATAACAATATATTCTAAAAACTGTTCTATAAATTATAAGGATTACAAAATAAACATAGTAGATACTCCAGGACATAGTGACTTCTCATCAGAAGTAGAACGTGTTATAAAAACAGTTGATACAGTTATATTACTTGTAGACGCTTCTGAAGGGCCAATGCCTCAAACAAGATTCGTTTTACAAAAATCATTAGAATTAGGTCTTAGACCAATATTATTCATAAATAAAATAGATAAAAAAGACCAAAGAGCTGAAGAAGTTGTTGATGAAGTATTCGATTTATTCGTAGACTTAAATGCAACTGATGAACAATGTGAATTCCCAATAATCTACGGTATAGCTAAACAAGGTATAGCAAAAAGAGAAATGGATGACGATAGCACAGACTTATCTCCATTATTCGAAACTATAGTTGACCATGTTGAAGCATATCCAGATTATGACGACAAACACCTTCAACTTCAAATATCTGCACTTGCATACGATGACTATGTAGGTAGACTTGGTATAGGTAGAGTTTACAAAGGTACTGTTAAAAGTGGGGAACAAATATCTGTATGTAAATCAGGTTCTGTAGTTTCTAGAGGTAAAATATCTAAATTATCAGTTTACGAAGGATTAAAACAAGTTGAAGTTAATGAAGCTGGTAGTGGTGAAATAGTTGTTATAGCAGGTATACCTGATATATCAATAGGTGAAACTATATGTGAAGTTGGAAACGAACTTCCAATGGAAATGATACACATAGAAGAACCTACTCTATCAATGAACTTCCTAGTTAATGATTCTCCATTCGCTGGTAAGAGTGGTAAATTCGTAACTACAAGACACTTAAAAGATAGATTAGAAAAAGAACTTGAAGTTAATGTTGGTCTTAAAGTTGAACCAATGGACACTACTGACGGATACAAAGTAAGTGGTCGTGGTGAGCTTCACTTATCAATATTACTTGAAAACATGAGACGTGAAGGATACGAAATAGGTGTATCTAAACCAGAAGTTTTAATGCACAAAACTGAAGATGGTAGAGTTCAAGAACCAATCGAAAAAGTTATAATAAACTGTCCAGAAGTTTACTCTGGTACTGTAATAAACAAAATGAACTTAAGAAAAGGTATGATGGAAGCAATGTCTATAGAAGGAGATTATGTAAAAATCGAATTCTCTGCTCCAACTCGTGGACTTTTAGGATACAGAAGTGAGTTCATAAATGATACTCGTGGTGAAGGAAACATGGTAAGATCTTTCGCTAGATACGAAGATTACAAAGGTGAAATACCAACAAGAAACAACGGAGTTTTAATAGCTCAAGGTGCTGGTACAACTATGGCTTACGGTCTTAACGCACTAAGCGAAAGAGCTCAAATGTTCGTTGAACCAGGTGTTGATGTTTACGAAGGTATGATAATCGGAATGAACTCAAGACGTGAAGATATGGTAGTTAACCCATGTAAAAACAAAAAACTTACAAACGTTCGTGCTTCAGGAAGTGACGATGCTATAAAATTAAACCCAGCTAGAACATTCACTCTTGAAGAAGCTCTAGAATTTATAGATGATGATGAATTAGTAGAAATCACTCCAGATTCTATAAGACTTAGAAAGAAATACTTAAAAGAACACGAAAGACTACAATACAACAAACAAAGACAAAGAGCAGCAATAAAATAATTGCTTAAAATAAGGCTTAGACAAATCAATTTTGTCTAAGCCTTATTATTTTGATTTCTTCTCTAAAAATATACCAAATAAATAAGATATTATAGAAAATATAAATGCAGTTAACATTGAGCACGAGATACCTTTGATAAGTGTTTCTGATATGCCAATTATAATCATATTTAAAGGTATATCTAAAGTCAAATATAATAAATTATATTGGGTATCTGTAAGTCCTCTTAGCTCTTTCAAAACCTTTAAAAAACATACAACTATAAAGTCTAGAATCATACTCAAAATTAAAAATATCCCAAAGAACTTTGCTAGGGATAATAAATTATTGTACTTCAATCCAAGTAAATATAGTATGGTTCCTCCAAAAAATAAAAAAAGTGCATAAACTATTATAGCCAGTATAATACCTGGAATTAGTATTTGTAGTAATTTTTTTATATTAGTCATAAAATCCTCCTTGTATATAGTAATGACATTATAATATGTTATTACTGAGTACATCTATTTTAACATATTGTTTATTTTATAAAAATAAAATTGTGTTTTATATAGAATTATTTCCTTACAATGAAAAAAGGCTAATACAAAATAGATTTTTTATTCTGTATTAGCTTCTTTTTATATGAGTTTTACTTAAATACCTAATAAATACTTTATATAGTTAAAAATTTCATTAATTTATATAAAACTTTTGCTTTATAAAAGTATTTATTCAATGTTAAGATTTCTTATTTTAGAATCCTTGTGCTGCATCTGATGTCGGTGCAAATATTGATTCTACTTGTTTGTCACTTAAGTCAACACCGAATACTTCTTTATAGTAGTCTTTAACTTCTTTAGTTAAGTCGATATCTTTGAATTTGTCTGGATATGTAGTTTTAGCTAACCATAATAATGTCATTGGTGTATCTGCTCCAGGAGTATAACTTCTATACATTCCTAAAGGCATTTTGTAGACTTTTTTATCTTCTACTGCTTTTACTTTGCTCCAATCGTTACTTCCTATTGTGTTGTTGTATAAATCTTCTGGCTGAGCTTGTGTAAAGTTTGTAACAAAGATTATATCTGGATTGTATTTGTAAATTTGTTCCATATTAACTGGTACTGCGTTGTCTTTTTTAATATCATCAGCTACGTTTTTAGCTCCTATAGCTTTTGCCCACCAGCTACCAAAGAATGAATTTCCTGATGTTGCGATTGAAGTTTCATCATATTTAAATAAGAAAAATACATTAGCTCTTTCATCATCTGGTATATCTTTTACTCTATCTTGAACCATTTTATAAACATCGTCGCTGTGTTTTTTAACTACATCTGCTTTAGCATCTTCTGGGAATATTTGACTTAATAAGTCTATCCAGTTGTTTAAAGTTTCTATAGTGTTGTATTCCCATTTATTAACTGATATTGCAACTGCGTTAAATCCAGCTTCTTTTAGTTTATCGCCTATTGCTGTATCTGATGCACTATAAAATACTACATCTGGTTTTAATTTTAATAACTCTTCTGTATTTACTTCTCCATCTTTTATAAATCCAGTATCTGCTTTTAATACTTCTGGATATAATTCACCTAAAAGACCATTTTTAGCAGCTGCCATACTAGCTTCTGACATACCTACTATTTTATCTCCTGAATTAAAGAAAACTGTTAAAACTGATGGAAGTGGTAATATATCACACACTGCTATACGTTTAATATCTTTTGGAAGTGTTACTTCATTATCAGCTTGGTCAGTTATAGTTATTGTATCACTACTTTCTGAAGATGCTGAGCTTGAAGATGCACTTGCTTTTGATGAAGTAGAACTAGTTGAAGATGATGAACACCCTCCAAATACAGGCACCATTGTTGCTATTAATAGTGCACATATTATTTTTTTGATTTTTTTCATTTGTAAATTCCCCTTTCCTATAAAGATTTATTAATTAAATTTGGTATTTCAGCTCTATAAATTCGCCCTGAAAACCCCTCATGTGGCAAAGATATAAAGTTGGAATCAAGTGGACAAATTGGTCTATATAGAGGATCTGCTATTATAATTTTTGAATTTTTTAATTCTTTTTCTATATCATCCTCATATATTTTTAATTTATCTCCTTCTAAAAGAAGGTTTTTGTCTGTTTCTAATGTCGAAATCACATTTACAGTTTTATTTTTTTCTGTCGAAATTGCATATGCTAGAGATTCTGACATTATACTTTCCCCTACAATTGTAATTTGTGGATTTTTGTCTATTTTTCTATTTATATAAGATATATTGTTTTCTTTTGTAATAATTGTTTCTTTTAAATCTGCTACTATCTTTTTAGCAAATTCTTTTCCAAATGGTGTTCCAACTATATATGGAATATTAAACTTTTCATACATATATTTTGCAGCTCCCATGCCAGAATAAGAAATAACTAAGTTTACATCTGCATTTCCTGCATTTTTTATATCTTCTAAAGTGCTACCCATAGCCCATGTGCTTATTACATCAAAATCATTTTCTTTTAATAAATCTACAGTAGATTTAATACTATTATTTATAGAGAAGTCTAGTGGAGTAGCCCCCAATATATTCACTCTGCTCTTCTCTGCCCTACTCTCCTTATCGTTTCTCTTTAGAAACCTTTTGGATAATGCTTCAAAAGCCTTATATGCACCACTTACATAAGAGTTCATGCCAGTCGTATTAAATCCAAATGTAGGTATTTTCGTTTCATTTTCAACTATGTTTGCAATAGCTTTAAAATCAGTACCTATCATTGTAGGAATCGGTGTACCTGCTAGTGCTATAAATTTAGGATTTAATTCTTTTGCAGTATATATTATATCGTCTATAAACTTTTGATCATCACCCATTATAGCCTCCATCTCAGATATTCCCGAAATGTATACCATGCTGTCGAAATCATACCATCTAGGTTCATCGTGTGTGTTATATGTCGAATTACATCCTGATGCATCATGCATTACACAAAGTCCACCGAGTTCATATAATGCTGAACATACTCCAAATGTATCAGCTGAATAAATCGATATTCTACTTGCGATTTGTTTCATAATTTTCACACCCCAATCCCTTAAATTGTATTAATTTCTTCATGTCCTTTTCGTTTAAAAATGCATCTACCATAAGATTAGATAGTTTTTCTATTGAGCTAAATCCATACATTCCTCCACCTTCAACTATATTTACAAAGTTATTTGAACCTGTAAAATAAGCTGCTTTTTGCCCTAAAGCCAAGATTTTTTTATCTGTATGTCTTTTTACAAAACGCATCTTTACATGCACAGTTGCATAAATTTTTATATTTGGATAATTTTCTTTAATATATTTAAAATCTTCTTCTTCCTCATTTATAAAGCTATCTGCATATATAGAAACTACATTAAAATTATATTTTAAAAGTAGTTTAGCAAAGCTAAGCGGTCTAATTGTAAAAGTGTAGTCTATAGAAATAGGCGTGTCTTTTATAATTTCTTTTGCATTTTTTAAAGCTTTTTCTGCATTAGTTTCATTTTCTTTAAAATCTATTTTATCTATATTTAAAGCTTCACAAAGCTTATCTAGATTTTTTTTAATTTCATCAAAATCATAACTTAGTGAAAGATAAAGATATCTTTGGTTTAGCTTGTCTTTTAAATACCTTCCCGCTTCTAATGCTGCTGGATTATATATTATATTTAAAAATGCTCTGCCCATATCTTTATATTCTCTATAGTCTTTTGTTCTTGGAACTTCTCTAAGTGTAAATTTGTTTTCTTTTATAATTTTTACAAGTTCGCTGTCGTCGTCTGTTTTGTAGTTATTTCCGATTATATTTACACTGTTATAATCTGTATCGCATTTATCTATAAGACTGTAGAGTTGTCTTCTCATAATTTGATCTGGTGTAAGTCCACTTTTTCTCATAATCGGATTCATATAACAATCTGTAAATTCTATGTCTGGGTATTTTTCTCTAAGTTTTTTATATACTAATTTTAAATCGCATCCTATAAAGTGGTGTATACAGCTAGTATATAAAAGTATTGCTTTTGGAGTATATGAAAGCTTTGAAAGTATTTCTCCAATTGATTGTATTATCAAATCTTCCGTATCGCCTTCTAAAATATTATTTTCTCTTACTATTATATTTGAAAACCTGTCTATTGCATTCATCTCAGCAGCAGTTAAAACTACTCCACGAAGACAACTCTGCGCACATACAAATACTTCATGTGCCTCTGGTATTAACATCCCTGTATGAGCTATATTCCAAGGTCCTCTAGCAGAACATGAAAACTCAAGTCTAGATTCAAATGGCGATGGAAACTTTGCATCTTTTGCCAAAACACAAATATCATTTTCATCTTTTAAAACTTGTCTTTCTACACGCTTCAACATTTAGCTTCCTCCTTTGTGTCAGGGTTACTTGGTTGTTCATCATCTGCATCTTTATTATATTCTCTTAATTTTTTGTCTTTTGATATTTTATATCCAAATGATTTTAATAGATTATCCGCTAGAATTTCGTATTCTTTTGCCATGTTGCTTTCTGGAAATGATTCTAATACTGTCTTTTTATTTTCTTCTGCTACTACTACAATTTCATCTCTATCTAATGTGCCTATTAATTTTGAATTTATATTTTTTATAAATTCATTTACCTTTTCTTCTTCATTTTTTATATTTCTTTTATTTAAGATAACTCCGCCTAAAGTTGCATATCCTCTGTTTTTAAAATTATCTATAGCTGTAGCTATATTTAAAGCGGCATGAAGTGACATATACTCGCCTGATGTTATTATAAATATTTTGTCGGCATATCCGCATCTCATAGGCATCGAAAATCCTCCACAGACTACATCTCCAAGCACATCATAAAAAACTATATCTGGTTTATAAGCTTCATATGCACCCTTTTGCTCTAATTTTTCAAGAGCTGTTATTATGCCCCTACCTGCGCAACCCATTCCCGGAGTGGGCCCTCCCGCTTCGACACACAATATTCCATTATATCCCTCAACTACCATTTCATTTAATTCAAAATCGTCCTTTTTTTTGCGAACTAAATCTAAAACAGTATTTATTTCACTGCCATTATGTAGATTTGTTGTGGAATCGGCCTTTGGGTCACACCCTATCTGCATAACTTTTAATCCCTTTTTAGATAAAGCTACTGATAGGTTTGAAATTGTAGTAGATTTACCTATTCCCCCTTTTCCATAAACCGCTATCTTTATCATACTTAACTCCCCCTTAAATCTATTTATATATTATTTCGAGATTTTTATTTTTTAAATTCAACTTGAGAATATATAGCCTTTACACTTACCCCTTGTAAAAAATTAAGTTGTGATACTAATGTCTGTATAACATATTCTGGAGCATCTAAAGTCACGTTTATAATCGATATTCCTCTATCTTCATAAGGCATCCCCATTCTGCCTATTATGTATTTTTTATTTTTGCTAAGTAATTTATTTATCTTTTCAGAAACATCAGAGTGATCAGTTATTATAGATACTACTGCAACTTTTCTCTCTGTAGAAATTTCATCTCTATCAAGAAGTATGTCTATATCGCTATTTTTTGTTATTTTAAGCGGTATAACATCTTTTAATATATTGTTTGGAGTTTCTATTTCACCTATTACTGCCTTTACTCCAAATGCTCTTTCTATGTTTTTTTCTGTTATAACTTCTCTAGTCTCTCCAAACAAATACTTGCCACTTTTGCTTAGTAAAAACGACTTATTCGCCCTTTGTAGAGCATGTGTTGGATAGTGAGTATTAAAAATACAACTTATGCCTTGATTAGATAATTTAGTCATTGTATCTAATATGAGAAGTTGATTTTTAAAGTCGAGATTTGACTCTGGCTCGTCTAAAATAAGTATCTTTGGTTCTGATACTAATGCTCTTGCAATCAACACCATTTGGAGCTCTCCACCACTTATTTGTGAACATTTTTTATGAGCAAATTTAGTTAAATTCATCTCATCCATGACCTTATGCACAATTTCTAAGTCTTGTTCTTTTGGAAGTGACAACATACTAAAATGACTGCTTCTTCCAAGCAGAACCATCTCCTCAGCAGTATAGGCTGCTACTGTAGATTTTGCTTGTGGAACATATGCAATATCTTTCCAAAGCTTTTTGTGAGGTATATCTCTTATATTTTCTCCATCTAATGTCGATTTTCCACTATTCCATTTTAAAAATCCCATTATACATCTGAGTAAAGTCGTCTTTCCAGCCCCATTAGGTCCAAGTATTGCAACTAAGTCCCCAGGCTCTACTGAAAAGTTTATATTTTCTAATAGATTATCTTTAGAATGTTTATATGAAAAACATCCATTTTCAACTGAAAGTATCATAGTTGCCAACCTCCGCTTCTTCTCATAAGAGTTATAAAAAATGGTGCTCCCACTATTGCTGTAAGTATCGAAATTGGAATTTCAGTTGCAACTAGACTTCTAGCAATTGTATCGACTATAACCATAAATACTGCACCTATACTTATTGATGCTGGCACTAAAGAAAGATGGTTATTTCCAAATTTCATCCTACACATATGAGGTATTATTAGACCTACCCAACCAACTTGGCCGCACATAGACACACAAGAACCTGTAACTAAAGTTGCCGCTATTATAGTTATTGTTCTAAGTAATTTTATATTAGTTCCTGATGATTTCGCCTCATCTTCTGATAGCATCAATATATTTAATCTCCAGCGAAGTAGATAAAGTACGAAAATTCCGACTATTATAAATGGAGCCCCTAAAAGTAAAGTCTTATAACTAGCTGATGCCAAACTCCCCATAAGCCAATAAGTTATAGCTGGAAGTTGTGATTCAGAATCTGCAACAAATTTTACAAAAGATACAAGTGCAGAAAACAACGATCCAATCATTATCCCAGCAAGCACAATTGTATTCATATTGTGCCCTCTACCAGTCCCTGATATATAAGTAAGCCCGACTGCAATTATTCCAAATACAAGTGCACAAAATTGTATTCCTAAAAGACCAAAGCCATGTAATATACCAAGTGCTGCTCCAAAGCTCGTCCCTGATGCAACGCCTAGTGTATCAGGTGTCGCTAGTGGATTTGAAAACAAACTTTGAAATGCACATCCTGCAACAGAAAGCCCAGCTCCAACAAGAAGTGCAAGTATTATCCTAGGAAATCTAATCGTCCAAAGTACTATTTCGTTTTGAGGATTTACACTGTATTCATATCCGAATTTTTCAAAGGCTGACTTTAAGACTTCCACAGGGGATATAACCATTCTACCTATTCCCATTGCCAAAACTACTATTACAATTGGAAGTATTATTAAAATCATTCTCTGAAACCATGATAAACTCCCTACAACCTTAAACTTATTTTTCATATATAATCCCCCTAAAAATCTATAGAAAATACTTCTTTATATAATTTATCTATAAAATATAAATATAATTTCTTTACAATTAAAAATAGCTATGCCAGTGGCATAGCTAAGTAATTTGCATCTACAAAATATCGCCTTCCACCTTAATTTTAAATTTTGGTGTCAGAAATAAAATAATTAAAATGATAATTATTCTTCATTATAAGGTAGATTTTTATCATCTTTTAAATCAGTTATAATTATCTATTATTTTATTATTCCTATTTTCAATTATCAATTTTTATAAAGATTCAAACAATATTTTCCACATTTATACAAAAAGTATAGCACATGAATTTTGAAATGTAAACTTATGCAAAAAAATTGAATTTTAAACAAAAAAAATTATAAGAAATAATTCTTATAATTTTTTACGTTCTATATATATGTTATGTATTAAAAATACGATTATTCAGTCTCAGTGTCATCAAGTAAATTATTTTCAGATAAATATGATAAAAATGATAGTCCTAACATTATAACTACTAATAAAGCTGTTATTAAAATAATTGCCATCTTTTGCGCCCCTCCTTTTATATAATGATATAATCAGTTTTTGAACTAAATATGAATTAATTTAATTTGTATAATTTTATAAATAAATTGCTGTATATCAGT
>NZ_CABQXJ010000071.1:0-17411 GCF_902468165.1 uncultured Intestinibacter sp. | reverse complement strand
GAATGTACGAGAGATTATCATCTCATTTCATCTTCGTTCCAAGCATCAAATGACACATGTAAAGATTTTTTGGCATTTTACGAAAAGGAGGAAAATTAATATGAATGTCAAATGTGGTGGTATTTATAAGCACAAGAATGATGATGCGTATTCGGTCATTCTATATACGACTGATTTGAAGACAAAAGGCTATTGTCTATTTACGCATGCAAATAGCCATAACGATATCTGCAATCAATGGAAAAAATATCGAAAAGATATTGGACCATACAAGCCAGATCATGCGTATTGGTTTGTAGATACGAGTATATTGGATGACTATTTGGATGGATATGTAGGAGAAATGAATGAAGAAATGCTTGAAGAAATATGTGACACATTAAACTATATTGCACCAATTGATATTGTGCGTGGACGATTATTTGCAGCATGTAATTGCAAATATGCTGTAAATAGTATAAACTCGATTGGACCAGATCTGCAGTATCATTCTGAGAAAACTGGATTGCAAATAGGCAATGATCAAGAAGCAAAAGATCATAGATGTGAAGAATTTCGAGCACATTATGAATAATGAAACGCATTAATGAAAAAATGAAGAAAGAGAGAAGAGAACTTACAAATATTAAGTTCTCTTTTTGTTAATTATTCATATACAAAAAGTCTCTCACATACGGAGGATGTGCAAGAGACTGTAAAAAGGTATATATAATTTATGCAAAAATATTTGGCTTTTCTGCCATGTATATATCGTATCAGATTTCTTGACTTTTGTCAAAGATTTTTTCAAAAACAAATATAATTGCACATGAAAGTTCAACATGTGCGATCATATTCAAATAAAATCAAATTTTCGAAAGGTATGGCATCTCTGCCATAATTTTATATTATCATATTTTGCGTTCTTTGACAATTGACAATATCAATGAAGTTTTAAGAATATCATTTTATATTATGCCAGTGAAAATAATAAATATGATAAAAATCGATAAATAATTATATATAAAAATATTATATAACTTTATTTATACTGCATATTTATACATATCTATTAAAATCTTTTATACACTCCGCACCACGACTGTGACTTAAATCGTAAGCTCGCTTTATGTATATGGAATGGGCACACATCCCTCTGATTAACACGGATAGTTAAATTAGTAAATCGTTATTTTCTTTGGAAAATAAGATAATGTTTTAATAGATTCTTTTGTAAATAAATGTGGAAATTCTTTTCTTAAAATATTATAACTTGCATTGACATCTGCATTGATTTCAGTTCCATCTGCAGCTACATATAATCCACGATAAACTCTTTTCCCAGAAAATACACAGTTATGTTTTTCACCGTAATTTGGAATCTCATCAAGATCAAGAAAACTTGATTGTGAAGTATAAGATTCTTCTCTTTCGATAACATTGATACCAACAACTTCTGCTTTATATTTCAATTTATTAAGGAAACTTCGAAATGGAAGATCTACAAAATTTTGATTGTTTTTTCTTCCAAGATTACATTCTTGTTTCCAATTTGAATTGAGTCCAACAACAATTGTTCCAATTCCATACCTTAAACAATAATCAACAATAAACTTTGAAATCTTATGCATTTCATGATCCATTTTATTATTTCTTTTTGTTGTTAAGGTTTGTAATTTTTTAGACCAATACAATTGATGTAATGTTCCATCTTCTTCAACAAATGGTAATTCTGATTGATATTTTGCTCGCATTTTATTGTAATATTGATTCATGCTTTTCAAGATTTTGCCATTAATAAGAATTGGTCGAAGACCAATCGTATTTGTAATAGTTGCAAAATTATTAACACCTAAATCAATGCCCATATATGCATTTTCGTGAAACTCTGTATCAATCGTTTGAATGGTATCCCATACGATTTCGATTTTATAAATTGTACCCATTGGAATAATACGAGCCTCTTTAAAAACATAATCTTTATGATCAATCCCAATTTTTAATTTTTCAGGTATAAAAGAACAAGTCAAATATTCTCCATCTATTTTGCATTGTTGGTTTGTTAAAGAAACTTTTTTTCTACCATCTTTCTTTTTGTATTTTGGCATTTGTGGTTTTCCAGTATATTTTGATGAATCTTTTGCATATCCACTTAATCCTTTACAAAATCCTTTCCAATCTTTACAAAGATTACGAAGCACTTGTTGAGAGGTTTGTGCTTTCATAGCCTTATATGGATTATCTTCAGTTGTTAAGCAATGTGCAAAATAATAATTTAAAAAATCATAGAACAAAATCCCATTTTCTTTTGAAATTTTTGGTTGTGGCACATAAACTGCTTTTAATAATGTTTCTAACTGTTTTCCAATTTTTACAAGTTCTTCTTTATCTGCATGATCTTCTCTCAATGAACGATATATTTTTTGTAGTGCTTTGATATTCTTTTTCTTTTTTAGGATAAAAGATTTTTTTGATTTTTCATTAAATGCATCAATACATTCATTTAATTCGTCAAAAAGTTTTTGTATATCATTAGGAATGTTTTCTCTTTTATGAAAAATAAAACATTGCCGCAGATAGTAATTTGCTAAATTATAAAGATTTTTCGCACAAAATGTAAGATCATCACAAAATGCAAATAATGGATGGCTTGGTTTGACTTGATAAATAGAAACTCGTTTTGCTTCCAATTCATTATCTTCTAGTGCTTCTTTTTTCTTTGACATGAGCGTGGCCTCCCTTCTTCGTTTATATAAGTATATTATCATATTTATTGACTATTGTCAATGATTTTTTAAAGAAAATTATGACAATTTATCATTATAAATAATTTCTTTAAGTTTTTTAACTCTGCGATTTGAATAAAGTTTCATTGAATAACAATGAAGTAAACTAACAATCTCTTCAAATATTTCCTCAGAATCAAGTTTTGTTGAACCAATTTCACTAACAATAATAATTTTACAATTATATTTTTGAAACAAGTATGTAAATAAGTTAAATCCAATTCGGCTTAATCGATCTTTATATGTAATTACAACAGTATCAATTTTACCAGCAATAATTTCATCTAACATAATAAAAAAATCTTTTCGTTTTTCAAAATCAATTCCACTTGCAATATCTTTGTAAACATTGTTAATTTTTATACCATTAGAAAAACAAAATTGTTTTAATAAGTCTTCTTGATTTTTTAAATCTTGCTTTTGTTTTTGAGTCGAAACCCTACAATAAAGAACTGTTTTTCTATCTACATTTTTATTAAGAAAATCATAAACAGATTTTTCATCATAGTCATACCTACCGTTTGGCAAAACTTGCACTTTGATAGTTCCGTTTTTTACATATTTTGTTAATGTTGGTCGTGTAATTCGCAAAATAGATAAAACTTCTTTTGCTTTCATTAAAAATACAGCTCCTTTCATTTAATTTGTTGTATTATATATAAGTAAAAAATAATTATAACTATTTTTTATAAAAACAGTTAATATTTTTTATAATTTTTATTAATTTTTGATTTTCTTATCATAATTTATTCTCCGATTATATACCCTATCCCAAATAAAGTAATTATATATTGTGGGTTTTTAGAGTCGTCTTCAATCTTTCTGCGCAGTCTTCTTATATTTACTGATAATGTGTTGTCATCTACATAATTTCCATTATAGTCCCAAAGTTTATCTAATAGTATTTGTTTTGTCATTGCTCTACCTTTATTTTTACAAAGAATCTCAAGTAATTTATATTCCGTAGCACTTAATTTAACTTCTTTATCATTTTTATAAACTCTCTTTGCATCATAATCCATCTTTAAATCTCTATATATAAATATTTTTTTCTCTACTATATCACTTCTTTTTAATATAGCATTTATTTTAAATTTTAAAACTTCTACTGAAAATGGCTTTGATATATAATCATCACAACCACATTCAAATCCCTTTATCATATCTTCTTCTGTATCATTTGCTGTAAAAAATACAATTGGAAAGTTTATTTTTGTTTTTATTTCTTTACATAAATCAAGCCCACTACCATCTGGTAAGGTAATATCTAATAATAAAAAATCAATTTCATTATTATCTACTGCTGTTTTGCCTTCTTGTTTTGTATATGCACTTATAACATTATACCCCTCTTTTTTTAAAGCAAATGCAACTCCTTTATTTAAGATTTTGTCGTCTTCAATAATTAAAATATTTCTCATAAAACCCTCCTAATACAGCAAACTAAGGCTTGTAATAAATATATTATTACAAGCCACAGCATATTTTAGTTATTTATTTCTCTTAGTCTTTCTATAACACTTTTATTTGAGCTGTATTTATATACTATGCCCGGTGTTATTGTGCAAACTAAAATTATAATTATGACTAAAAAAATCAATTGACTCGTTGGGAAAATAAATTTGGCATAATCAGCTAAGTTTGCCGTCAACATAGCTATTATATATATTATTCCTATGCCGAGTGTAAATATCATGCACAATGTTATTAGTGCATAATATAATCCTTCAAATGTAAGCATTTTTTTAATTTGTTTTTTCGTCATTCCTACACTTTCCATTATAGCAAGTTCTCTAAGTCTTGTACTGACATTTGTGACCATGACGTTGATAAAATTAAGCAAGCCTATAAATATAAATATCAATGATACTCCCCCGCCTACTACATTCATCATAATTTTACTTTGTGTAAAGTTTTCAGCTCCATCTATTTTTGCATTTACATATGTGCTGTATTTTGTATCTTCTAATTTCTTTTTTATAATCTTGCTATATTCTTTTTTGCAGTCTATTGTCGCCAAAAGCGTCATTTTATCATTTTTAAATTTATTTATAAGAGATTCGCTCATATATATATATGGTACTCCAACTTCATTATCCTCGATAAACTTTACTATACCTTTATTGCTTGATAATAGTTGTATATTTGCCGAAATTATTTTTTCATTTTTATTATTTCTAAATGTCAATTTTTCATCTGAAAAGTCGTAGTTTTTATTATTGTCATAGAAAAAGTTATCCACAAGTATTAATTTACCTTCATTAAATGCTTTTGTGTCTATTTTTCCGCCTTCTGCTTTATTTATTTTTTCTATAGTATCTTTATCTATAAATGCAGTTGCAGTTTCTAGTTTAGATGGATTTTTCTCTATTTTTTGTATATATTTATTTAAATTTTGCTTATAAGTATCAGGATCTCCATATAATTTATATGAATTTTCTAAAGCAGGCATAATCACATTTTTATTAAAATCCATTTTTAATCTATCAAATTTTACTGCATTTACTGATGTAACCCCTTCTATATTTTTGATTTCATCAATAGTTTTGTCTAATTTATCACTACTCTTTGAATTTAAATCTACTATTTCAAAATCATGTGGATAGTATTCTCTAAGATAATTTTCTAAACCTAAACTGCTTGTAAATGTATTTACACTTAAGTAAGTAATTATACCTACAAATAATGATAAAAATACTAATAAAGCTCGCTTTTTGTCTCTAAATACATTATACCAAGCCATCTTATACAACTTGCCACCATTAGTAGATTTTCTGTCTTTCTTTTGTTTTTTACTTTTTTTGCCCGTATAGTTAAGCGCTTCTGTTGGAGAAATTTTGCTCGCTATTTTAGCTGGTTTTATACAACTTATCCAAACTGTAAGTAGTGAAAATAGTATTGTTCCTATAAATACTACTGGTGTAAAATGTGCCTTTGTTGGCAACATATCTGCGTAATAAGTCCCTGCACTAAATCCCTCTAATACTGACGGTACTATTAAAAATGATACTATTACTGCTAAGATTATACCTATTGGAATTCCTATTAATGAAAGTCTCAAGCCCTGTCCTTTTACAATTTTTTTAATTTGTTTTGGTGATGCACCTATTGTTTTTAACATTCCATAAAATTGTATATCTTTTGTTATAGCAATATATAATATATTGTAAATTAATAAATATCCGCTTAAAATCATAAAAAAGCTGACTATTACTACTATAGCTAAAGACGTAATTTTAGCATTTTCTTCAGAATTTGATTGTTCATATAAAGTTACAAATGATTGGTTTTTATTTAAATCTACACCTGATTTTAATATATTTTCTGCATTCTCTTTTTTGCTGTCCTTTATATCAATAGTAAGTATTCCGTTTTTTTCTAATGATAAGTTATGTTTTTTAACAAATTTATTTGAAACATATGATAATTTATCTATATCATTTCTTTTTTCCATTGAATAATCTGTATAAGTACCGCTTACTACAAATTCTATCGATTCTGTCTTTTTATTTATATTGCAGTTTAATATTACTTTATCGCCCGGCTTTATATCTTTTAATTTTAATAAATCTATTACAGATTGCGATAACATAATTTCATTTTCTTTATCTGGATAATTACCTTTTATATCTCCAACTGCTGGTGAAATTTGTTTTTCCCAAGCTTCTTTGTCTATATATTCAAGATATATTTTTGAATCATTATTTTTTAGTTTATTTGAATTAACATTTCCGACTGTAATCTCTTTTCCTATACTATCTGTTATATTTAAATCTTTGATTTGTGAAATTTGTTTTTCTGTTGGATTATTCAAATAAGCATTTGCTGTGCTACCTGCATCTCTTAGATTCATAAGTTGATAATTTTTATTAAAACTTATCCCCAAGGTAAAAACACATGCCAACATAAAAGTTGTCAAAACTATCGCTATAATTACAAAAATATTTCTAGTTTTATTTGATTTAAGCGACCTATTTGTAATTTTTTTTATTATTTCTTTATTATTGTTTTCAAATTTCATTAATCGTCACCTCTTGCAATCTTTCCATCTTCGATTCTTATAATCCTATCTGCAAGTTGAGCGATTTCTTCATTATGAGTGATCATAACAATAGTTTGGTTGAATTTTTGACTAGTCATCTTCAAAAGGCCAATAACATCCATTCCTGTCTTGCTGTCTAAGTTTCCTGTTGGCTCATCTGCCAAAATTATCGCTGGTTTTGTCGCAATTGCTCTAGCTATGGCAACACGCTGTTGTTGTCCTCCCGACAAATTATTCGGCATATTTGTCAATTTTTGATTTAGTCCAAGCGTATTTACTATTGAATCTATATAATCTTCATCAATTTTAACTCCATCTAACTCAATCGGTAAAACTATATTTTCATATACATTTAAAATTGGGACTAAATTATAGTTTTGAAATATAAATCCTATATTTCTTCGTCTAAATATAGTAAGTTCTTCATCTTTCATATCGCCTAATTTCTTATTATTTATATATACATCCCCACTAGTCAGCTTATCTAAGCCTCCTAACATATTCAAAAGAGTTGATTTACCACTACCAGAACTCCCAACGATTGCAACAAATTCTCCTTGTTCTACTTCTAAACTTAGATTGTCTAATGCTTTTACTTCATTTTCATCTTGACCATATATTTTTATCAAATTTTCAGCTTTTAATATACTCATATTTACACCTCTATAATTAATTTTCTATTTATATCTTAATAAAAACTTCTGACAATCTTATGACAGCTTTAAAAATTTGTGTAGACAAATTTCTTCCTTCTTTTTATTTATTACTATTTGATTACAATATTGTCTACAAAATACATCTTATTTCGCATTTTTGTTACTAATTGTTACTATTCATTAATTTTATTACTATTTGATTACAATATATATTTTTTCTAACCATTAATCACTTATGATGCTATAATGGAGTTGTTGTAAAGAAAATAAGAAATCTTAAATAAAGATTTTAAAGCAACATTAGTAATTTGAAAAATATTTAAAAGTATGCGTCAAATCGTAAGACTAAATTAAAAACTATTGGGGGTATTTAATATGAAAAATAATTTTCAAAAAGTAATGGTAACTGGTCTAGCATCTATCGTTTGTGCTGGAAGCATGTCAATAGCGACTTTACCAAATTACAGTAACTTAAATTCTGTAGACGCAGTTTATGCTGCAACAATAAAAGATACAGCAATGACTGCTACTGGTACAGTAAATAGTAATGTATTTTTAAGAAAAGGACCTGGTACTAGTTATGGTAAAATAACTATTTTAACTAAAGGTTCTAAAGTAGATATCGTTGCGAAATCTTCTAATGGTTGGTACAAAATAAAATATAAAAATAGTTATGGATATTCTTATAAAGATTATATAACTGTTAAAGACTCTGATGTAACGACAACTGAAACAGAATACACTGCTACAGGAACTACAACAACAAGTCTTAATGTTAGAAAATCTCCATCTGCTTCAGCAACTAAATTAGGTACTTTAGGTAAAAATGCTAAAGTAGATATAGTTGCTAAAGTTTCTAATGGTTGGTATAAAATAAAATATAACGGAGGTTATGGTTATATCTCTGGTTCTTATGTAAAAACTTCTACTACACAAGAAGAAACTACTGAAACAGCTTATACTGCTACTGGTACTACTAAAAATAGCCTTAATGTAAGAAAAGGTGCCGGTACTTCTTATGATAAATTAGGCTCATTAAAGAAAGGTGCTAAAGTCGACATAGTAGCTAAAACTTCTAATGGTTGGTATAAAATAAAATACAATAAAGATTTCGGATATGTTTCTGGTTCTTATGTTACTATAGGTTCTAGTACACCAACTACTCCTACTACTGGCGAAACTGAATATACTGCTACTGGTACTCCTAAATACAACTTAAAAGTAAGAGCTGCTGCTTCTACTTCTTCTAAACAAATAGGTAGCGTTAAAAAAGGTGCTAAAGTTGAAATAGTTGCTAAAACTACTAACAACGCTTGGTATAAAATAAAATATAATAAAGGTTATGGCTATGTAGCTGCTCAATATGTTACTGTAAAATCTACTACTGATACACCTACTACTCCTGAAGTTAAATATCCAGCAACTGGTGTAGCTGTTCATGCAGTATTTATAAGAGAATCTGCTAACACTAAATCTAAAGAAGTTGGTGTATTATATACAAACGATACAATTACTGTATTAGGTAAAGCTACTGATGGTTGGTACAAAGTACAATATAAAGATAAAGACGGAAATACTGACAAAATAGGATATGTTTATGGTGACTATTTAACTATAAAATAATTTAGACTAAAATAATCTAGATTAAAGTAATTTAGACCATTTATTAAAATTATAACTCATTAAAGTTATACAAATATTTTAATTGCTTTATAATATAATTTCCTATATAAGAAAAGCTCTTACAAGTATCATTACTTATAAGAGCTTTTTTATTAGGTTTATTTAATTTATTATTAAAGTTATTAAATTTTTATCTTGTTATTAAACCTATTTACGGAATAAGTTTAATAATTTTTGCCAGAAGTTAAGTTCTTCAGTTTTTTCTTCTACTGCTTTAACTTCTTGTTTTTTAATATCTTCAGTTTTTATTACGAATTGTACTGAATCTACATCTGTGTTTTTGTCAGATACGAATGATTCTACTTCAAAATCACCACCTGCAAAACTTTCTATCATAGAATCTACTTCATCATCTACTTTTTTATCAAGATCTGATGTTTCTTTTTTGAATTCACCAGTTCCTTCAGTAAGTTCAGTTGTTCCTTTGTATAAGCTGTTAGTTCCACTTACTAAATCAAGAGCCCCTTGATAAACTTTTCCATATCCATCAGTTATTTTGCTTACTGCTCCTGTGTATTCTTTTATTCCGCTATCTAAAACTGCATAGTTATCAGTTAATTTGTTTATTCCGCTTTTTAATTGAGTCATGTTTGCCATTAAGTTATTTAATGAAGACACTAAACCTTGTATACTTTCATCAAATTTTTTGTAGTTACTTTGTAATGATAATGCACCACTCATTAAAGTTGTTTGACCAGAAGATGTACTCATTTGTGCGCTTATTCCGCTTATAAGTTGAGAACTTCCTGATATATATGTTGCATCTGCTTTTAATAAAGTTTCTACAGATATTAATTTACCTGCTGTTTGAACATATTGTGTAACTGCTGCTGTATTACCAGCTGTTACTTGTGCATATAATGCTGCAGCTTCTTGATTACCTGATTGAGATAATTGAGCTAATTTGCTTATTACAGCTTGGTTTCCACCTGAAGTATAAGCACTGTATAATGCTCTTTGAGTGCTAGTAATTCCTAAAGATTGTAAAGCTGCTTGGTTTTTTTGTGCAAGTTCTGCACCACTGCTTAATCCAGCATTTGCTAAACTGCTGTTGTATTGGTTTATACTAGAGTTTACAGTTTGTAATCCTCCTACTAAGCTGTCTATTCCACCTTTTATACTAGTAGATGCTGCTGATAATTGTTTTAAATCATCTGCTGAAGTTGATACATTGTTAAGTGATGATTGTATTGTTTTTAATGCACTTAATACTTCACTAGAACCACTATTTAAACTTGATGATTTTGAGTTTAATTGGTTTAATCCATCTTGTATAGTTTTTATACCATCTGCTAAAGAAACTGCCCCAGTGTTTAACTGATTAGCACCGTCGTTTAATTCGTTAGCACCATTATCTAATTCAGAAACTGCATCTTGTAATGTTGTAAGTTGATCAGTTAAAGCTGATGTATCTATAGAATCAGTATCTAATCCTAAGTTTAAGTTTATTCCGTTTACTTGGATTCCACTCATTTCAAAATCAGTTACATCTGTTGATATTTCTATTTCTTTTTCATTTCCTGGTAATATTGTATAAGTAAGTTGTTTTAAACCACCTACATTAGCCATAGTAGCACTTTCACTTTCTATGTTTTTACATAAGTTTGTATCTAATTGAAGAACTGTTTGTAATGCATAGTTTTCAAAGAAGTTCTTTTTGCAGTTTTCGTTTTTCTTTATAGAAATTGTTATTTCTAATTTACCGCTTTTACCAGCAAGATCTTGTGCTTTGTATTCTTTTCCGTCTAATTTATATTTTACTTTTATATTCCATGGCATTTCAGTATTTGATTTCATAATACCTTGGTAGTATAATTCGTCCCCAGAATTATCTATTGTTATTTTTCCATTTGAATATTTTATTTCATCACTTGAAGTCATGTTTTTTACTTCGTCGTAATTTCCATAGTCAACTATATCTTTATCTTTAAATATGTTTACTGCATATATTTTTTCTATCTCACCAGAAGTACTTAAATTTGCATAAATTACTTCTTCCTTTTCACTTGATTTTGTAGCTGCTAATGAAACTGATGTAAATGCACTAGAACCACATATTGCCCCAGCCATCGCAACTGCAACGATTTTATTGTAATTTTTCATATAACGCACTCTCCTATTTTATCAAGTTTAAATCTATTTTTATTAACTAAATTTATCGTTTTAATCTTAGGTTAAACTAAGGTAAAAACCTTAGTCTAACTCTAAACCTTTATAACCATCTTTTTCGTATGATTCTTTTTCTTTTTTATTGAAGAATTTAACTCCAACTGTTGTTTTTTGGATTAATCCATCAAATATATATAACATTCCCGGAATTACAAATAGAACAATTAATGTTGATAATGCCGTACCTCTTGCTAATAAATGTCCTAATTGGCTAAGTATTCCGTGTGTTGATATTTTCCATAGTAGAAGACCAGCAATAGTAAGTATTGATGCTGATGTCATAATTGATACTGTTGTAGATCTTAAAGTTTCTACTATAGTTTTCTTTTTAGATGCTGTCTCTCTAACTTCCATATATCTACTTGTAAGAAGTATCGCGTAGTCAACTGTCGCCCCCAATTGAACAGAACTTATTATTAAGTATGCTATATAGAACACAAAGTCATTTGTGAAATATGGCACTGATAAGTTTATCCATATTGCAGTTTCTATTGCTAATACTAATATAACTGGTATAGTTATTGATTTCATACTAAGAAGTAATACTACAAATACTGCACCTATTGCTATAAGATTTACTCTATCGTTGTCTTTTGTGATAGTATCCATTAAGTCGTAAGTACTTGCACTTTCACCTGCTAAAAGATATTTATCTCCATAATAAGATTTAGCTAGTGAACGAATTTCTTCTATAAGGTTGAAAGTTTTTTCACCTTCAAAATCAGCATCTACTGTAAGAACTAATCTACTGTAGTTATCTGATATTAATTTAGATAATGTTTCATTATCTACATAATCCATAGGTACCTCAGCCCCAGCATTATCTACATAAGAAAGTATGCTTGTAACCTCTGGCATATCGTGTAATTTTTTACTTAATTCAGTTTCTTTTTCTAAATCACCTTTTGGAACCATTAAAACTAAGTTGTTTGATTTTCCAAAAGTATCTTCTATTATTTTAGTATCTCTACCTATTTGTGTATCAGTACTGAATATTTGTGATGATCCATAAGAGAAGAAGTTCTCTTTTTGACCTAAGTTACAAGGTATTATGAATAATACAAATACTAATACTGCTGGGACCATAAGTTTAGTAACAAATTGTCCAAATTTACCAAAGTCAGGTAAGAATGATTTATGTTTTGTTTTATCTATTAGTGGATAACAGTATAGTAATACTACTGGGAATAATACAAAGACTGTTATTAAACTTAAGAATATAGCTTTAGCCATTGCAAGACCCATATCTGGACCTATTTTAAATCTCATAAGTATAAGTGCTGCGAACCCGATTACTGTTGTAAGTCCACTTGATAAAATCGAACCTGTCGATTTACAAAGAGCATTGATCATAGCCTCTTTTGGAGCTTGACCTTCTTCTCTCATTTCTTGGAAACGGTGTAATAAGAATATCGAGTAGTCCATCGATACCGCCAACTGAAGTACACCACCGGCTGCATTTGTTACGAATGAAATCGTACCAAACATTAAGTTACTACCTTTATTAAGTAATATTGCTACCCCTATTGACCCTAGTAATAATATAGGTTCTATCCATGAACTTGAAGTTAAGAATAAAACTGCTAAACATATTGGTATTACTAAGAATATTATATTTTTTACTTCTTTATTTGTTGCTTGTGCTGCAATAGCTGTATTTATTGCTGCCCCTGCCATAGAATTGTCGTCACCGATTAAATCTCTAATCGCGTTTACTGTCTCAATTCTTGTATGTTCATTAATTGTTACTGTAAATAATGCCTTATTATCTTTATAATAATTTTCTACAGTATCTTTATCAGCTGTTTCTAATGGTATATCCGTATCTACAACATCATCTAACCAAGTTACATCTTCTACACCTTCAATTTCTGATAACTTTTGTTTCATCTCAAGTGCCTGTGCAACGGTCAAATTGGAAACCATAACTCTTGCATTAGGGATACTCATGTCGTATTCTTCATTCATAGTATCAAGAGCCACTGTTGATGCTGTCCCATCTGGTAAATAATCATTTATGTCGTAATTGACATTTACCATAGTACTGCAAACTGCAGAAACAATCATAGCCATAACAAATGCAACTATTACTGTTTTTTTATGATTGACTATACTCTCATAAAGCTTTCTCATAAATTATCCTCCTTAATTAACGTCGTGTTGATTTAAATGATAAAATCCATTATAATTTCATAATAGTTGAATTTCAATAATCAATGATTTTAATTTTGTTTAAATTTAGACAGTACTATTTTATTTTGTATACAAATCAACACTTTTTTTAAATATGTTGATTTTTTAGGAGGATATTATGGAGAAAAAAACTGACAGAAGAATTAGAAAAACAAAACAACAATTACAAGAAGGTTTTATCCACCTTAGAAAAAGTAAGAGTATTAAAGATATCACTGTCAAAGAACTTTGCGAATTGACAGATCTAAACAGAGGTACTTTTTATCTACATTATAAAGATATATATGATTTATCAGAGCAAATGGAAAATGAAATTATTCTTAAATTTGAAGAGGCTTTAAATTCATATTCAGTTGATGGCGAAACTTCACCACAAACCATTATGTGTAAAGCATTCGAAATCATAAAAGAAAACGCCGATTTTTGTACTTGCCTTTTAAGTAATACTGGTGAGATGACATTTTTTAATAAATTAAAAACCATAATCCGCGATGGATGTTTTCAATATTGGACAGAACTATTTAGTAAGCCTAAAAAGGTAGAGACTTTTGATTATTTCTTTAACTTTATGCTTTATGGATGTATAGGTATAATCGAGTCATGGCTAAATAGCGGTCTTAAAGAATCACCACAAGAGATGGCCCAATTAGCGAGCAAAGTCATGCTCAATGGTGTTACAGTATTACATTAATTTAAAACTTGCATACATAAATTTTTATTATATACATAAATCATATTTTTATAACCTTATATACTTCCCTATATAATAAGATGTCTTTTTATTATATAGGGAATGTTTTTTTAATAGCTTTCTTTTACTTCTTTTATTTCTCTTTTTTCACTCTTCTTTTTTTCTGGTTTTCCCTCATAAAAATTTGCTCCCACTGTAGTCTTTCTTATTAATGTATCAAAAATATACAACATGCCTGGGATTACAAATAATACAATAATAGTAGATAAAACTGTTCCCCTACCTAATAAGTGTCCCAATTGGCTAAGAACACCATGAGTTGAGATTTTCCACAACAATACTCCCGCAAGAGTAAGTATTGATCATAGGAAGTTCAGCACCTGCACTATCTACATATGAAATAATGCTAGATACTTGAGGTATTTCATGCAACTTATCGCTTAGCTCTGTTTCCTTTTGTAAATCTCCCTTTGGCACCATCAAAACTAAATTATTTGATTTTCCAAATATGCTGTCAATCTTTCTAGTATCTCTACCTATTTGTGTATTTTCGCTAAATAGCTTAGATGAGCCGTATGAAAATGAATTAATCTTTTGTGCCAAATTACAAGGTACTATCAAGATAAAAAATACTATTACTGCAGGTAACATAACTTTCATCACTACTTTGCTGAATTTTTCAAAGTCTGGCACTATATATTTATGTCTAGTTTTATCAATCAATGGATAAAAATAAAGTAGTACAACAGGGAATAATACAAATACTGTAATTAAACTCAATGTTATAGCTTTTGCCATTGCAATCCCCATATCTGGACCTATTTTAAACCTCATAAGTATAAGAGCTGCAAATCCAATTATTGTTGTAAGACCACTCGATAAAATCGAACTTGTCGATTTACATAAAGCATTTATCATAGCTTCTTTTGGCTCTTGCCCTTGTGCTCTCATTTCTTCAAATCGGTGTAATAAAAATATTGAATAGTCCATAGATACGGTTAGTTGTAATACTCCACCTGCTGCATTTGTAACAAATGAAATAGTTCCAAACATTAAATTTGTTCCTTTATTTAATATTATCGCTACCCCAATTGTCCCCAATAACAATATCGGCTCTATCCATGAGTGTGAAGTTATACATAAAATTGCTAGACAAATAGGCAATACTAAAAGAATAATTTTCTTTATCTCGCTATTTGTCGCCTGTGTCGCTACTGCTGTGTTGACTGCTGAACCAGACATCGAGTTTTCATCTCCAATTAATTTTCTAATTGCATTTACTGTCTCTAGTCTTGTTTGTTCATCTACTGTTACTGTAAACAACGCATTGTTATCTTTATAATAATTTTCAACAACGTCTTTATCTTGTGTTCCCAAAGGTATATAAGTATCTACAACATCATCTAACCAAGTTACATCATCTACGCCATCTATATCGAGTAGCTTTTGCTTCATATCAAGTGCTTCAGAAATGCTTACATCTGATATCATAACTCTGGCATTTGGTATACTCATATCATACTCTTTATTCATAGTATCAAGCGCAACTGTTGATGCCGTCCCATCTGGCAAGTAGTCATTCATATCGTAATTTACATTTACCATAGTCCCGCAAAGAGCACAAATAACCACACTGATGAAAAACACAACGATTACTGTCTTTCTATGATTGACAATCACCTCATAAAACTTCCTCATATATTTGCCCCCCTTTTAATTAACATCGTGTTGATTTATTTTTCAAAATAAATTATAATTTCATCATAGTTATATTTCAATAATCAATAAGTCTCGTACATGTTTAAATATCAACATATACAAACCTTATTGTCTTAAAATAAACATATTATATAAAATTGGGTATAAAAGGAGATTTGTTATGGAGAAAAAAATTGATAGAAGGGTAAGAAAAACAAAACAACAACTTCAAGATGGTTTTATACAACTTAGAAAGAAAAAAGATCTTAAAGATATAACTGTTAAAGAACTTTGCGAATTGACAGATTTAAATAGAGGGACTTTTTATCTACATTATAAAGATATTTATGATTTATCTGAGCAATTAGAGAGTTCACTATTTATATCTCTCCAAGACGTACTAGACAAACACTCCCTTGACTATGAAAATAATCTTACAAATTCGCCAGAACCTCTACTTAGAGATATACTTCAACTTATAAAAGATAATGCTGATTTTTGTACAATGCTTTTAAGTGATACAGGCGAAATCACTTTTATCAATAAACTAAAAAAACTTGTACTAGATATTGTCTTTAAAAAATGCATCAATATATTTGATTTTAATAAAGAAGAACATTTTACATATTCTTATAACTTTATACTATATGGATGTATCGGTATAATCGATTCTTGGTTACTGAATGGACTAAAAGAGTCACCAGAAGAAATCGCACAACTTACAAGTAAAATGATTTTAGATGGAATTAATCTTTTGAATTAAATTTCCTTAGAATTAAAAAAGCAACTTATTAGATATAACTTATATATCTATAGTTGCTTTTTATTATGTATCAAATTATTTATATTATTTTCAACACTTATTTAAATATTATCTACTATATTTCTCGCCCACTTCTTAGAAATTGCTCTCGGCACTCCGAATATGAATTTTGCAACTTCTTCAGTATAAGTAAGTGCAACTAAAATATAAATTGGTACTCCTTTGTATGCAGCAAAGAATGTTATTGGAAGTGAAACTAACCACATACATCCCATTTCTAAGAATAATGAGTATTTAGTATCTCCACCACTTCTAAGCACACCTATTACTATAAATGTATTAAACGTTCTAAGCGCCATTAGTACTCCCATAACTTTAAATATCTTTATGATATCTGGAGCTAAATTATCTGAAACACTGAATAATTTTAATAATATTGGAGTCGCTGCTATTAATAATGCACCGAATAAAATTCCCGCAATAGTAACTAATACAGAGAATTTTTTAGAGTATTTTATTGCTGTATCTATGTTGTTTGCCCCTAGTTCGTTACCCATCATTATTGACGAACCGATAGCTATACAGACAGCAGTCATTATAAAGAAGTTTCCTGTTGTACTTGCGATTTGGCTAGCTGCCATAGCTGACGTACCTGCAGTTGCATATGCTACTGAATAAAGTACGCTACCAAATGCCCAGAATGTATCGTTTAAAAATACTGGTGTAGTCTTTTTAATTACATTTGTCGCAA
>NZ_CABQXJ010000070.1:0-17577 GCF_902468165.1 uncultured Intestinibacter sp. | reverse complement strand
GCTAAACCAAATTGGTTTAGCTTTTTTTGTATTTATATATTAATAAATTTAATTTTTTTATATTATTTAGATAAAAAAGAAATAAATTATGTTGAGAAATACAGTATTTTAGAGGATTATAGCTATATAAATAAAAAAAAGTAGAAATTTGTAACAACTTTGCGGAAATTACATATATATTTATTAAGAGTTTAAATAAAGCTCTAAATAAAATATATAAAATAAGGAGAGGGTATAAATGCCATACCAATATTATGAAAATCAATATTTAGAAGGTCAAATCATGCAAAATAGATCTCAAATCGCAGGAAATCAATTTGCACAAGGTTACGTTCAACAACCAACTCAAGTAAGACAAGGACAAGTAAATAATTATGTTAACAATACAGCTAATGTTGGAACTACACAAGCTGTAGAAAATGTAAATTATTATGACACTTATCATCATAGAATCAACAACTATCATACTATGAATACTAATCGTTATAGAGATCACTATGTAGATCATAATGTATATTACAATAGTTCAAGAAATGTATATGATGGAGCAGACTATCATACAACATTTAATTATGTAGTAGACCCAGTATATGCATCTATAGGTTCAAGTACAGGTGGAGTAGTATCAGGATCAACTGGAACAATAGGATCAACAGGAACAATAGGATCAACTGGAACAACAGGATCAACTGGAACAACAGGATCAACTGGAACAACAGGATCAACAGGCTGTGGATGTGGATGCAATAGACCACAACCACGATGCTGGAGCCCTTGCCAAGGTGGATCAACAGGTAATACAGCTAGTTATAGAAGATTCCCAGGACAAAGCTATTAATTACTTGATATTTTAGTTAGTATAAAACCTTAATTATTTAGCACATAGGAATATAAGCGTAGATTATAACCTATAAAATTGGATATATTATAGTTAAAACACAGTAATAACTATGATTTCCTATGTGCTTCAATTTTTAACCAAGTTTTTTATTTAATACCTGTATGAAATATACAGGTATTTTTTTAATTCTAAGGAAATTATATTCCTTTATTATTTCAAATTACATATCAAATAAGAACAATTAGCTCAGAATTTGCATAATATTTAGTATATTATATGAATCTCATATCGTATAATAGATAACTTATTTAGGGGGACAAAGAAATGCAAAATCTTAGAAAGAATAAAAATAAGGTTGTTACAACACAAATGATGGAGTTAAGTAATGAAGAAGCACTTGATAGAGATATGAATGAAGATATGGGTAGAGGATGCAAAACTAAACATTCTATGATGCAAAACAATAATTGCTGTCAAGAACCATGTAAAGAAGCAGAACCTTGTAATAATAATTGTGTAGACCCTTGCAAAAAACCTCAACATCATCATAAACAAGACCATTGTTGTGAAACATGTGAAGATACTATAAGTCAAAATTGTATAAAAAATACTTGTGATAACACATTATGTAGTTCACCACTTAATATACCAAGAGTATCAACAGCTAATACAATACCATATGCTATAGATGCTAATAGAATATTTGATACTATAGAATTCCAAACATTCCAAGATGCTAATGGAACAGGATTAGACTATACTTATGAAGTTATAGACGTAAATGGTATGGTTCCAAAAACTGGTCAAGGAAGAGTTACTGTAGAACAAATATGCTTTAATTATGACGAAATGGTAATATATCCAGGAAATACATCTTTAGAAGGATTTACAGTAGAAGAAGTGACTAATGATGCACCTTGTGAATCAAACTTTGATTATACTGTATGTGGAGAAAGAAATACAACTTGTTGTTCACAAGGATTAGGAACAACAACAAGATATAGACAAAGAGGATTAACTATACAAATAAATGGATTAGAAATAATTTTAAAATGTAAATGTGGATGCACAAAGATAAATGTATTAGTAGTTCCTACTACTAATTGTACAGTATTTAATTTTAATACATTATCAGCACAATTATCTGTTCCAGCAGATGGAAATTCATTTACTTTAAGACAAAACTATCAAACTCAATTATCAGTAGGTTGCGTTGGTACAGGATTAATAAGTAAAGAATGTATTAATGGATGCACAACTTATAACTTCCAATTACCAGGTGGATTAGACTTAGTTCTTTGCTTACAAGAAGTAGTAAGTATATTAAAACAAGAACAAATAGTAGTACTTGGTTCTTCAAGTCAAGTTCAACCAAGAGTAGTTGATACTTTCTCTAAAGTATGCGACTTTAAACAATGTGGAGGTAACTCAAATACAAATAACGCTTCAGCAAATAATTCAGGAAATAACTGCAACTGTCAAAGATAGTATTTCTTAATTTAATTTAATATATTTTAGGCAATAGAAATCTATTGCCTATTTTTAGTTTTTGTAAAAATATTAAAATCCTAAAATACTTAAAGTATTCATAGTTGTAAATAAATATAAATCTTTATAAATTAAATCATCATCTACATTGGAGTGTATATTAGTTCTTAGAAAATACTCGCTAACACTTGTTTCATCACACACAGGTTTGCTCCATGTTTTCCCAAAATCTTTAGAAAAAGAAGTGAACAACTTATCAAATGAGACCCACATACAATATAAAATAGAATTCTCCATTATCAAAGATGGAAAAGTATATAATGATGGCTCAGTTATAAAACAAGAAATATTTTGGACTAAGATATTATCCTTAACATTAAAATTTAAGTATTTTACAGAATATTGATCATTTGTATTTTCACAAAATACTAAATGATACATATCGCTATCTGGAATTTTTAATATATTTAAATATAATTTATTGCTAGCAGTATTTGTAAGTTGGATAGGATTGCTCCAACTCAAATTATTATAATCAAATGTAGAATAAAATACTTGTTCATAATTATCTACTAAATTTAAGTAAAATATAGTCGGAATATTATCGTTAAATACGATATAGAATTGGTTTAAAATATTGAAATTGACAAAATCTATTTGGTTTTCAATCCATTGGCCTTCGTTATTTTTATATTGGTGAAAAATAACTGCCGAATTAGTAAACTTAGGACTATATACATAATAAAACATATGGATATTGTCATCTATATATTTTATAAATGGAAAACAAACAGCAAATTTTTCATAATCAAAGCTAAATGTCTCCTTCAGTAAAAATATATTACTGTCTTTTTCACATTCCACTATTTTGATTGCATTATCTGATACAATTCCATAGATTTTATCTAAATTGTCTATAGTAAAGTAAAATTGTGTATAATCAATTGTATTATTACTTATTAAAATATTATCTTTTATTAGGGTATTATCTTTATCATAGTAATTATAGTAAAGACCGTTATTATTAAAAATATAGAATATATCTTTGGAAGACCTTCTAATTAAATTAGAAGTATTATTAATAAAAGTCATGTGATTCACCTCTATAAATATATATTTTGCTTTAAAGAAATCTATTCTTTATAAAATTGGTATTCCTTTATAAAATTATATTCTATAGAAGCGTAAATATTATAGTTAACAATCACTAATTAGTATAATTTTCTACAAAAAAAAATTATTTTTTACTTTTTTACAAAAATAAGAACAATATTTGCATTTCTAACATAGTATTTAGTAGGTTAAAAAATTGGTTTTAGCCAAAAGTTTATATTAATGGGAGGTAATCAATAATGCAATGCAATAGAAATGCAATGAATACTAGAGTGATAAGAGGGAATCAATATACACAAGATATGATGGATCCTAGAGGATTTATAATGGACCAAGGAGAATGTAATTATGATAATTTTGCAGTAAGTCAACCATTACCACCACAACCACCACAACCACCAATTGTACAATGTAATTGCCAATGTAATAATAACAATGATCAAACTCCAAAATGTCCTATACCTTATGAACCAGCAGGAACAGATTCAACATATTCTTCTTGTTCAACATTAGCACCATGTGCAGGAAATGCACAATGCTGTATAGGTTTACAAGCACAACCAATAACATCAGCAAATTGTATGCCTTATATAATTAGAACATATAAAGTATCAGATGCTATAAAATTTGATAGAGTAGCAACAGGTACAACAGCTGTATTGGCAACTGGAGGAACTCAAGCATTTACAACAGGAATAACTGTAACAGGAGACCCTATACCAGTTGGAACATTTAAGTTAAATATAACAGAAGTTTGTTTTGGAGATTCTACTGTAACTTTAGCTCCAGGAGCAACAACAGTGGCAGGAAAAGCACTTACACCAACATCAGTATTTACTTCAAGCCACAATTTATTAAATAGATCATCAGTTAGTACTGCAGGTTTATCAAGTTGTTGTCAACAATGCATGGGAACTACTTTAGATTATTCACAAGCTGCAACAACTGCTACAGTAACTGCACCAGCAGGAGCAGACCCAGCAAATAGTATAAATGTAGTATTAAAGGGAACAGCAGGATGTTCAAATGTACAAATAGCAACTACAATAAATGCAACAGCAGGTGGCATAGCTTTAACATATGAAGCTTTAAATGGAAGTTTATGTAGAGCATATAATATGGACTCAAGTGTTGTAGAACAATACTATCAATCTAAATTATCATTAAGTTGTGTAGAAGCAACTATACAAAATACAAATGCAGCACAAAATCCATACACTGTTACTATATTAAAACCAGTTTATCCACAATTATTATTAAGAACTACTGTATCTTTATTAGGATATGCATTAATCTCTGTAGTAGGAGCAGCACAAGCAGTTCAAGCAAGAGATGTTCCAGTAGTAGCTGCATCAGACTTTAACTTTGATGGATGTTTCTAAGTATAAATATAGTATAAATATAATTTAGGATAATATAAAAATGAAAATATTTAATATTTGATTCTTAATATAGATTAAAACAACCAATAAGAGCGTTTTAAAAAATAAAACTACTTATTGGTTGCTTTTTTTATGTATGCATGTAATTAAATTGATTTAGCTGGATTTTTTAAAGCATGGAGTAATGCTATTGAATGTAAAAGCGTAGTAAAAATAGCGATTCCAGTTACTACATATATGTAGGCGAATATATTTAAGCTAGGAATAGGTAACAAGAAGTATAAAAAGATTAATTGAATTGCCATTCCTAAAATAGTATTAAAGCTCGAAATAAATTCTCTTCTTATACCATGGAGTATTGCTGATAAAGTTTGATTTAGAGATAAAAAAATCGGAGCTAAAAACATAGATTTTAAGTAAACTCCAGCGACTTCGTTTTTAAAAAATAAAATACAAAGCGGTTTTGCAAAGAAATAAAATAATAAAGAGCATAAAATACTTACAATTAACGTTAGAGCTATAGAATATTTAATTTTCTTTATAAGAAAACTATTATTTTTTAGTGCAACTTCACTAGATATACTTGGAATTAAGTTTACAACGAGGGCTGAGCCGACTGAAAAAGGAAGATATACAAATGGCATAACCATACCACTTATAATACCATAGGCTCCTAAGGCCTGTGTATAAGACATATTAGCAAGTATTAATCTAGATGGTATTATTATAGAGCTTATTGATTGAAGTACTATACTCGACATTCTATTACAAGTTATAGGTATAGACATCTTTAGCATTTCAAAAGAGGCATGTTTAAAATCATCTATATTTATAATTAATTTTCTATATAGATTAGAATCATAATAAAGATTTACTGTAATAAATATTATATTTATCATTTCGCCAATAGATATAGCTATAAGTGCGCTATAACAAAGTAAGTGGTCATTTTTTATGTAATAGTAAACAAGAATTAAAAATAAAATTCTAGATATTTGTTCTAGTATTTGACCAACAGCAGGAACAATGACTTTCTTTATTCCATAGAAGTAACTTCTCAAGACATTTGACAGAGTTATTAAAACTATAGCTGGACAAATAGCTAGTATAAAAAGGTTTAATTTTGGATTATGTAAAAATATATCTGAGAAAAATTCGCTATGTATAGATACAAATATGGAAATAATAAAAGCAATGAAAAATGATATATATAGTGTCGATATAAAGAATATATTAGTTTGTTTTTTATCTTTTAAAGTATTATTAGTTGAAATTAAACAACTCAGAGCCGTCGGAATGCCGGTTGTAGTTAATGCTATACAAATCATAAGAAAGTTAAATACTATATGGTATATTCCCAGACCTTGTTCTCCTATTATATTTGATAAAAAAATTTTATATATAAATCCTAAACCTCTTACAATTATATTAGATATTGCTAGAATTATTGTAGATAATAAAAGATTTGGAATCTTTTTCAAAAAAATCACCTCCTATTGATAATATTTATTCTAAGAAGGTTTTAATCATTCATATTATAAAAGTATCTTAAGATAGATTTAATAATCTAGCACATAGAATTTTCTCTTTTTAAAAAATTGGTATATAATATATTATACATATTAAATACTTTAAAATATAAATTAGCATTTACAAAAAATGTTGATATATAGACTATAGGGGTAGAAAATGGAAAAATATAAAATAGAATTAAATAAAGGTAGTAGTAAGTATTTGCAGATTTACAACTACATAAAAAAATTAATAATAGACAATGATATAAAAGAACATGAAAAACTGCCACCAATACGAAAATTAGCAGATTATATTGGTGTGAATAATGCAACAATAGTAAAAGTCTATGAACTTCTAGAAAATGAAGGATACATATATAAAATCGTGGGCAGTGGAACATTTGCTTCAAACATAAAACTTAAAAAAAAGAAAACAATAGAAAAAAAAGAGGGATTAATACACTTTGATAGTGGAAATCCATCAGCAGATATGTTTCCTATTGATGATTATAAAAAAGCTATAAATATGGCGCTTGAAAATGATGGGCCTTCTATTTTTAATTATGACGAAGGTAAGGGCTCTATAGAATTAAGAGATAAGATATGTGAGTATTTAAAAGACAGAAAAATAAATACAAATATAGAAAATATACAAATTATATCTGGAGCTCAACAAGGTATAGATATAGTATGTAAGGGGCTTATAAATTATTCAGATGTTGTATTTGTAGAAGAACCAACATATAATGGTGCATTGGAGGTTTTTAAAAGTAGAGGTGCGAAAGTAATATCAATACCGATGTTGGATGATGGAATTGATATTGGAATATTAAAACTTAAACTTGAAAAAATCAAACCAAAATTAATATATGTTATGCCTAATTTTCAAAATCCAACAGGAATATCTTATTCAACTTATAAAAAGAAAAAATTAATAGAGTTGTCAGAGGAGTATGATTTTTATATACTAGAAGATGACTTCATAAGTGATTTTCCTTTTGACTCAGAAGATAATCTTCCACTTAAGAGTTATGACAAAAATAACAGGGTAATCTACATAAAGAGTTTTTCAAAAATTTTAATGCCTGGACTTAGAATCGGTATGGTTGAAATACCTATGGAATTACAGTCTCAGATTTTATGGGCTAAATATTCTTCTGATATATCAACCCCAGGTTTAATACAAAAATCAATGTTTTATTATATGAACTGCTTTAATTGGAAACAATATTTAAATAATATAAATAATATCTATTATGAAAAATATAGTTTAGCTAAAAAATTAATAGATAAAAAAATAAGCAACAAATTAAAAGTTAGAAAATCAGCTGGAGGTATTAACTTTTTCTTTGAACTTCCAAGAGGATATTTGTCGAGTGATTTTTACAATTTTCTTTTAGAAAGAGGAGTTGTAATCACTCCAGGAACATATTTTTTTGATAATTCAATGGATGACAGATATTTTAGAATAAATATAGCGAATTCATCTCTAGAAGATATTAAAGAGGGAATAAATAGAATAAGTGATAGTTTAGATGTTTTTTTAGCTAATTATAAAGAAAAACAAAACTTAAAAAGTAACAAAATTTTTTATTAAATAAGTAAAGGAGAAGCTAAAGAATAAAGGTCTTTGGCTATAGTAAAGATGGTAGATCAAAAGAAAATAGACAGAATAAATGAACTTGCAAGAAAAAATAAGGCAGAAGGTTTAACACCAGAAGAAATAAAAGAAAGAGATGCATTAAGAAAAGAATATTTAGCAAACTTCAGAAAAAGTTTCAGAGCTAGATTAGAAAATATAGAAGTAGTTTCACCAGAAGAATACGAAAAACGTATGAAAGAAAAAAAAGATAACTAGAAACAAAAGGCATATGGAGGGATCAAAGATGAATCTTAAGTACGAGCTGAGAAATGGATGGAAAGTTATAAATGAGATGAATAACATGGATGCAGTTATGGAATATTCAAATCAATATATGGACTTTCTAGATAAGGGGAAAACAGAGAGAAGATGTGTTAAAGAAATTGAAAGATTAGCTATAGAAAATGGATTTAAATCAATTTCAGATATAGAAAAAGTAGTACCTGGAGATAAAATATATGCTATAAATAGAGACAAAAACATAGCTTTATTTGTAATAGGAAAACAAGATATAGAAAAAGGTCTAAGAATTATTGGAAGTCATATAGACTCACCTAGATTAGACTTAAAACCAAACCCACTATATGAAGATGACAATATGGGATATTTTAAAACTCACTACTACGGTGGAATCAAAAAATATCAATGGGTCACTATACCACTTGCTATGTATGGAGTTGTAATATTAAAAGATGGAAGCAAAGTTGAAATAAGTATTGGGGATGAAGAAGGTGACTCAGTATTTTGTGTAACAGATTTACTTCCACACTTAGCGGCAAAACAAAGACAAAAAACTCTTGAAAAAGGTATAGAAGGCGAGGATTTAAATCTATTAATCGGAAGTATACCAGATGAAGACCAAGAAAAAGACAAAGTCAAAATGAATATTTTAAATCTATTAAATTCTAAATATAATTTAGTAGAAGAAGATTTTATAAGTGCTGAGATAGAAGTAGTTCCAGCAGGTAAATCTAGAAATCTTGGATTTGACAGCTCTATGATACTATCTTATGGACATGACGATAGAGTTTGTTCATTTGCAGGAGTAAAAGCTATCCTTGAAACAGAAAATCCTGAATATACTGCATCAGTATTATGTGCTGATAAAGAAGAAACAGGTTCTAATGGAAACACAGGTATGCACTCTAGATTTTATGAAAATACAGTAGCAGAGCTTATAAATATGCAGACTACTTATTCTGATTTAAAAATTAGAAGAGCATTTTCAAATTCTAAAGTATTATCAGCAGATGTAAATGCAGGTTATGATCCGATTTATTCATCAGTATATGAAAAAAATAACTCTTGTCATATAGGATATGGAGTGTGTATTTCTAAATATACTGGAGCTAGAGGTAAAAGTGGAACAAGTGATGCAAATGCTGAATTTGTAGGCGAAATAAGAAGCATATTTAATGAAGCAAATGTAGTATGGCAAAGTGGCGAATTAGGTAAAGTTGATGAAGGTGGCGGTGGAACAATCGCGTATATATTAGCAAACTATGATGCACAAGTTTTAGATTGTGGAGTAGGAGTGCTTAGTATGCATGCACCTTATGAAGTAATATCAAAAGCAGATATATTTGAAATGTATAGAGGATATAAGGCATTTCTTAATAAATAATAAAAAATAAAAAGCTGGTTAGAGATTTAGATCTTATAACCAGCTTTTTATTTTTTATCGAAATTTTAATTAAATATAAAAATGATGATTTTTAATATAAAAATATAACTTTTTATTGAAATATCAACAAGATTTCGTGGCATTGATTATCAGTATCACAAACGTAAAACTCACAATATATAATAAAGTTGTTGATTTTATTTACAATTTTGTTATATTATTAAAATATAGAAATAAATTACAAAATTTTAATATAATAGGAAATTCTATTACAAAAGGTTTACAACTACTACAAAACTATTTTTTTATTTATAGAAATATGTATAATTATAAATAAGAAAATCTTTTTTTTGAAAATATGATATGTTGTACCAATTATAAAAGAAAAGGAGGGCTAGCATATGAAGTATATTAAAAGATTAGTTTTAACAATGATACCAGTAGTATTCTTAATGGGATGCTCAGCTTCAAATATGAAAACAAAAAATGTTTCAAAAGAAGCAATAGAGAGAAATACTATGACAAAAGTACAAAGTGACGTAAATGTAATCATGAATAAAAGCGACGATTACGTTCTTCAAAATATGGGAAGCCCATACAGTACAATATATTCTTTAAAAATAGACAAGGTAAAAAACTTTGAAGATTTAAAGAAAATGGTCGATAAAAATATGGATGATGTAGAAATACTAAGTAAGGGATTATTATATCCTAAATATACATCAGATTATAACTTAGATGGAAGTGCACTATATATTGCATTAAAAAATAATAAAGTAAATGAAGTGGAAACTTGTGATTTTAAAAATTTAGATGTATCATCATTGATGGATGAAAAGGCAAACGCCGTAATTTCAGCATATACTGATTATAACAGTTTAAGTTCTGAAAATATCAAAAAAGAAAAACTTAATAAGTATATTGGAGAAGATAAGAGCAGTATATCATCAATAACTAAAAATAAAAAATGTGCTTATAGTATTTATATGGATGTAGACGGAGGAGTCGACATAGACATATACAGTATAAAAGACAGCGACTTTTTAGTTATAGCATATAAAGACAATAAAATTACTTATATAGAACAAAGAGACTGTACTAATATAGTATCGGGAATACAACAAAATATTAATTAACAATAAAAATGTTATTTCAAATATTTATTTTTGAGATAGCATTTTTTATTGTGTTTTTGTTGTATAATAAAATTATAATATCTTTTTAATATTTCTCATTTTATTTTAGATATTGTAAGTCTAAAATAAATATATTAAATTAATAATATATAAAAATATTCTTTAAGGTATAATATTAGTGCCCAATATTTATATTTAAAATGAATAAATTTTAAGGAGAAATAGTTATGAGTAATAAAAAAATAGATATTGAAGAACAAATTATAAAGAAATCATTTAATCTTTTTTTAGTAAATGGCTATGAAAAAACAACTATTAGACAAATTGCAGATGCAGCTGGAATTGGAAGAGGACATTTATACTATTACTTTAAAAAGAAAGAAGATATACTCCTTTATATTTACAAAACTATATTCAATAAGATTTACGAGTTAATAAGCAATCACCATATGAATGATACTGAGCTTTTATTAAATTATGCTGTAACACAATGTTTGTATACATATACAATAGTCAGATATGAAAGTCTATTTAGAATATATATAGAAGCATCAACAGTGCCTATAATCAGAAAAGAATATGTAAATATACTAGTAGATTTATTTAAGAAAAAAGCCCTAGAAACACATTATAATGTAGCTGAAAAAGATATATATATAAGTGTTACTGTTGGATGTTCAGGAGAAGAAGAATTACTTAGAAGATATTATAATAAAGATATACAATTAGAAATTGAGGACATAATAAAATCAGTAATATCAACTAGATTAATTTTATTAAACATAATAGATAAAGAACAAGTAGATCAAATTGTAAGTAATGCAATAGATATTTCAAATAAATTAAATATTGGTGAATTACTAGAGAGTTTTGATATATTTTTAAATAAAGTTTAAGGAGCGTTATATGTACAAGACAATACTAATACTTATTTGTATTTTTATTTTGATTTGTATTTATTTAAGTCACAATATAAATACATTAGAAATAGCACAATATACAATTAAAAATAAAAAAATACCAAAAGAATTTGATGGGTATAATATTGTCCAAATTTCAGATTTACATAGTAAATCATTTGGCAAAAATAATATAAAGTTATTACAAAAAATTAAATCTTTAAATCCAGATATAATAGTTATCACAGGTGATTTAGTAGATGGAGAAAATAATAACTACGATATAGCTTTAAACTTTATGAAGGAACTGACAAAACTATATAAAGTTTATTATATAATAGGAAATCACGAGCAAAAGGCATTGATTAAAAAATATAAACAAGAGTATATTAAATATTTTGAAGAATTAAATCAAATAGACTTTATAAATTTAGACGATGATAAAGTGAAAATACAAAAAAATAACTCTAAAATAAATTTATATGGACTTACAGTTCCATATAGTTGCTATAAATATTTATTTGACGATAAGGAGATTACAACTATCGACAGTAAATTTTTAGAACAAAAATTAGGTGATTTAAATAAAAATGAATTTAATATACTACTAGCACATACTCCATTTTATTTCGATGCATATGAAAAATGGGGTGCAGACTTAACTTTATGTGGTCATGTACATGGTGGCGTTGTAAGACTACCATTTATAGGAGGCTTATTATCACCAGATAGAAAGTTCTTTCCTAAGTATGATTTAGGAAAATACGAAAAAAATAATTCGATTATGATAGTAAGTAAAGGACTTGGAGGCTCAAAAGTATTAATAAGAATAAATTGTAAGCCTGAAATAGTCAGTATAAAATTAAAAAGCGATATAATTTAAAAGAACACATAGCAGTTTTTCTGCCATGTGTTCTTTTTATTTCTAAGGAAATTATATATAATTTCCAACTTATTATTTAAAGCAACGGAATCTTTGATTCGCCCGTTATATGAGCGAAGCGAATTTTTTATGTGCAATAAAAATTTTATAATCTACTGTAAAAATTTAACACAAAAACTTGTTGACAAACTTTTGGGCGCGCCCTACAATCTAGGTATAAATATTGGGCACGCCTAAAAATGGAGGTAGAATTATGGAAAGGATATCAAAAGCGATAGCCAAACATAGCAAATTAATTTTGCTATTAGCAGTAATATTAGTAGTTCCAGCAGCATTTGGATATTTCAAAACAGATGTAAATTATGACATATTGAGTTATTTGCCAGAAGAGACATCTACAATGCAAGCAGAAAAAATTTTACAAGATGAATTTGGATGCGGATCTATCGCGATGCTTATTGTTGAAGATATGCCAGATAAAGATGTAGCCAAAGTAAAAGAAAAAGTAGCTAAGTTAGATGGAGTTAAAAAAGCACTTTGGGTAGATGATTTTGTAGATTTATCTGTACCAAAAGAAATTCTCCCAAAGGATATGACAGATTTACTTTATAATGGCGATAAATCTACTATGATAATAGTGATGTTAAAAGAAGGTACAGCAACGCTAACTACTCAAAATACTGTACAAAAAATTAGAAACATAGTTGGTGCACAAGGATTTTTAAGTGGTATGAGTGGTATTATAAAAGATACTAAAGATTGTGCAGATGGAGAGATGCCATTATATGTAATAATAGCTGGTATACTTACTTTAATAGTTTTATTACTTACAATGGAATCAACTGTAGTACCATTTGTATTTTTATTAAGTATAAGTTTAGCAATTATATATAATTTTGGTTCTAATATAATTTTAGGAGAAATCTCATATATAACTAAAGCCTTAGCAGCAGTATTGCAACTAGGGGTAACAATGGATTATTCTATTTTCTTACTTCACAGATATGATGAAGAGTTGGGAAAAAACTCCGACAGAATAGAGGCCATGTCAAATGCAATACAAAACACATTTGTATCTATAATAGGTAGTTCGACAACTACTGTAGCAGGATTCTTAGCACTTTGTACTATGGATTTAAGTTTAGGTATGGATATGGGTATAGTAATGGCAAAAGGTGTTATAATTGGTGTTTTATGCACAGTAACAATTTTACCATCATTAATATTAATATTTGACAAACCAATACACAAATATAAACATAAAACAATTTTACCATCATTTGAAAAAACTTCAAAATTTGTAGTTAAACATTATAAAAAACTAGCAGTATTATTCGTTATAATATTTATCCCTGCATTTATAGGAAATAACAATGCGAAGGTTTATTATAACTTAGATGAGTCTTTACCAGATGATTTTCCATCAATAGTTGCTACTAATAAGATGAAAGATGACTACCATATGGAAAGTACAGATTTTATCTTAGTAAGCGATAAATTAGATTCAAATGATGTAACATCTATGATTAAAGAACTTGAAGAAATAGACGGTGTAAACTCAGTTATAGGACTTGAAAAATATATAGGTCCAGCAATAGATCAGGAAATGATACCTGATGAAATTTTAAGTGAATTAAAAGCTGGAGGATATGAAGAAATATTATTAAATTCAAAATATAGAGCAGCTTCAGATGAGTGTAATGCACAATTAACAGAAGTTGAACATATAGTCCATAAATATGACCCTGAGGGTCTTGTAGGTGGTGAAGCACCTCTTACAAAAGATTTAATAAGAATAGCAGATACAGACTTCAAGAAAGTAAGTGCAGCTTCTATAATAGCAATATTCTTGATAATAGCTATAGTATTTAAATCAATATCATTACCAGTTATATTGGTTGCAGCAATAGAATGTGCTATATTTGCAAACTTAGGAATTCCTTATTATACAGGAAAGATTGAACCATTTATAGCATCTATAGTATTAGGAACAATACAATTAGGAGCAACAGTTGACTATGCAATACTTCTTACTTCTAGATTTAAAGAAGAATTGGGATATAATGATAATAAATTTGAAGCTATGCAAGCAGCAATAAAACATAGTGGTGGATCAATAATGACAAGTGCGTTATCATTCTTCTCAGCAACTATAGGTGTTGGTGTAATTTCACAACTAGAACTTATAGGTTCATTATGTAGCCTAATGTCAAGAGGGGCAATAATAAGTATGTTTATGATTATATTCATATTACCAGGATTATTACTTGTATTTGAACCAGTAATAAGAAAAACAAGTAAAGGTTTTGAACCTGATAAAAAATCAAAAACAGCAGACGCTGTAAATTAAAAGATATTTAATATTATAAGTAGTTAATTAATGGGGGAGGATTAATCATGTATAATAAAAATATTAAAAAGAAATCAATTGCATTAGCAACTGTAGCATTAGTAGCAGCAAATAGCACTTGTGCTTTTGCTGCAAAAACAGATAGTAAAGTCACAAAAGATGAAACAGTATATTCTATATTAGATGAAAACGGAAATGTAACAAAAAATATTGTTTCAGACTGGATAAAAAGTGACTCATCTTTAGGAAATATAAAAGACGTAAGTAAATTGACAAATATAAAAAATATAAAAGGAAATGAAAAACCAAGTATAAATGGAGATAATGTTACTTGGGATGTAAATGGGGATGATTTATATTATCAAGGTGAAAGTAAAGAACAATTACCTATAGATGTAAATATAAGATATGAATTAAATGGAAAAGTAGTAAATCCAAAAGATGTAAAAGGAAAAAGCGGTGATTTTAAAATCACTATAAAATTAAAAAATAATGTTAAGAAGAATGTTCAAATAAATGGGGAAGACAGAATAATATATACACCATTTTTAACAGCAGGGGAAATATTACTAGATAGAGATAATTTCAAAGATATAGAAATCAGTGCAGGAACTATGTTAGATGAAGGAAATAATGCTTCTATAACATTTATATCTTTACCAGGTTTAAGTAAATCTTTAAATTTAAGCAGTGATTTAAATAATTACTTAAATTTAAAAGATGAAATTGTTATAACTGGTAATACGACTAATTTTAAAGTTCCAACTATAATGTTTGCTCTTACAAGTGATATTACTGGAACATTAGAAGACATAGATGGAGATATGAACTTCAGTGAATTAAAAAGTGCATTACAACAACTAGAAGATGCAGGAACAGAATTAGTAGATGGAGCTAAACAAGTAGCTGATGGAAGTGAAACACTTAATTCAAGTTACAGCAAGTTTGATGATGGTGTAAAATCATTAGATAGTGGAATAACTACATTAAAAGAAGGTTCTGATACACTTGCAAATAGTTTACCAACATTAAATGAAGGTGCAATGAGTTTAACAAGTGGTTTACAACAAATAAATGAAGGACAACAATCTTTAAATTCAGGTATAGCAACTTATACTAATAGTGCAAATCAATTAGATGGTGCTTATGCACAATTAACATCAGGAATAAGCTCATTAGATCAAGGTATTAGTTCATTGAGCAAAGGAGCAGAAACACTTGCAAATAATTTACCAACATTAGATCAAGGTGCAATGAGCTTGACAAGTGGACTTGCTCAATTAAATTCATCACAAAGTAAATTTGCAAGCGGTGTACAAAGTTATGTAAGCAACGCAAATAAATTAGACCAATCATATAACAATATAAACAGTGGTATAGATTCTGCATATAGTGGAGCAAGCAATTTAAGTGGAGGATTAAGCCAATTAGATAGTGGAGTAGACAGTTTAATAAGTTCTACAAGTACTGTAAGTTCATTAGCTGATTCTGTTGCACAAGTATCTTCACAATTATCATCATCAAGCAGCAGTCAACTTCAAGCACAAATAAATGCTTTATCACAAAAAGCCGCAGCAAATGGAGATAGCGAACTTGCAGCAGAAATAGCTCAATTAGGAAGTAGTTTACAACAACAATCTGGACAACTAAGTACAGCAGCAGCTAGCTTAAATCAAATAAGCTCTGGACTAAAAACAGTAGCATCTAAACAACAATCTGGACTTAGCTCAGTTAAAAATGGAATAAGCTCAGTATCAGCAGGTGCATCTAGTTTACAATCAGGATTATCAACACTTAAAAATGGTTCATCACAATTTGGATCAAGTTTAAATCAATTTGCTGGAGCAGGAAGTACACTTAGTGATTCATCTTCACAATTATCAAATGCAACACAAAGTGCATATGCAGGAAGTCAACAATTATCAGCAGGAACAAATCAACTAGTAAGTGGAGCAAGTAGCTTGACAAGTGGTATTAATCAACTTAAAAATGGTTCATCATCATTAGTTACTGGTTCACAAACATTCGGTACTAATTTAAGCCAATTTGCTAAAGCTGGTGCTCAGTTACAATCAGGAAGCAATACTTTATCAAATGCAACACAAAGTGCATATGCAGGAAGCCAACAATTATCAGCAGGTACAAGTCAATTAGTAAGTGGGGCAAGTAGTTTAACAAGTGGTGTTAACCAACTTAAAGATGGTTCATCAACATTAAGCAGCAGTTCTACACAAATAAAAGACGGTATATCTAGTTTAGCAAGTGGTAGCACTCAACTTTATGATGGTACTGTTCAATTTAAACAAGAAGGTCTTGACCAATTAAGTGGTGAAGGTAATCAATTAATATCAGAAGTAGGAAATATAATGGACGTTAAAGATGAATTAGTAACAGCATCTGAAGAATACAATAACTATTCAGGAATAAATAGTGATGATATGAATGGTAAAGTTAGATTTGTATTTAAAGTTGAAGAATCAGAAGATAAAGATACTAAATCAGAAAGCCAAAAAACAGATACAACAAAAGACAATACTCAAGAAAAGAAAGGTTTTGTAGATTGGATAAAAGGTTTATTTAATAAATAAAAATTTAAAAAATAAATTTACTAGATAATTATTATAGTTAATAAAAAATAATTATTATACTATATAAAATTAGAGATCGTTTATAAATCATCTCTAATTTTATATCTGCTTATTTAT
>NZ_CABQXJ010000069.1:0-17651 GCF_902468165.1 uncultured Intestinibacter sp. | reverse complement strand
TAATTCTAGATTATTTGGCTGCATATGACCAAGTGGAAGTCTTAAATTTCCAACTTCCATACCTATAAGATTCATAGCAGTTTTTACAGGGACAGGATTTACCTCTAAGAATAAAGCATCAATTAGAGGTTTTAAATCTAATTGAAGTTTTCTAGAAAGACCTATATTTCCGTCTAAAAAGCTATAAACTAAATCATGGCTTTCTTTAGGGCATATATTAGCAAGTACAGAAATTACACCTACACCACCTAGAGAAAGTAGTGGTAGAGTAGAATCATCATTTCCAGAATATATAGCAAAGTCATCATCAACTAATCTAGCAATTTCGGCAACTTGTGTCAGATCTCCACTTGCCTCTTTAACAGCTACGATATTTGGTTCATTATAAGATAACTCAGCAATTAAATTAGGTGATAAATTTACACCAGTTCTAGATGGGACATTGTAGATAATAATTGGAGTATCTACACTTTGTGCAATTTTTGTGAAGTGAGCTTTTATACCAGATTTATTTCCCTTATTATAATAAGGATTGATGATTAAAAGTCCATCAGCACCGAAGTTTTCTGCAATTTTACTCAACAATACAGAGTGCTCAGTATCATTACCTCCAGTACCTGCAATTACAGGAATTCTTTTGTTTACTGCATCAATAACACATTTTATTGCTGCAATATGTTCTCTATCGCTTAATGTACTCGCTTCACCAGTAGTACCACAAACAACTATTGCATCAGTACCATTTTTTATATGGAACTCAACAAGTTCTTCTAATTTGTTGTAGTTTACTGTATTTTCACTTGTAAAAGGAGTAACTAAAGCTACTGCAGATCCTTTAAATAACATAATATTCCCCCTTCTAAAATATTAGCAATAAGTATGTAAATTTTATATTGCTTACTAGAAGTATATTCTTTTGGAATTTATATTATTAATTTAAATCAAAAAAATAAGAACGCTCATTTAAAGAGTGTTCCTGTTTAAATATGGTTTCAAGTATTCGTTATCTTCAACACCATCTATTAAATTAGTACATCTTTTGAATATGGGCTAATATTTTAATATAAAAAATAGTAAAAAAGGAAATGTAATAATAAATGGTAGAGAATATTGTATCATTAGTGTATAATTGAGGTAGAAATCAAAAATAATAAGGGGTGTAAAGAATGAAAGAACAAGTTGCAGCAGTATTAGATAAAATTAGACCAGTACTACAAAGAGACGGTGGGGACGTTGAATTAGTAGAAGTTAGCGATGATGGAGTAGTATTAGTTAGATTACAAGGTGCTTGCTCAGGTTGTCCAGGGGCTACTATGACATTAAAAGCTGTTATAGAAAACTTATTAGTAAAAGAAGTACCTGGGGTTACTAGAGTTGTAGGAGTTTAATAAATAAAAAGAGCTAAGCAGTTAAAAACTGTTTAGCTCTTTTTATTTAACATAATTTAGATTTATATAAAAATGTATAATTTATGATTATTTATAAAATATTATATAACTAAAGAAAAGGGAGGATTTCAAATGAGAATAGGAACAGCAGACAGCACGAAAATTTTAGATAATGCTTGTGTAGATGAATATAAAATTCCACTTATTGTAATGATGGAAAATGCAGTTTTATCAGCATTTAAACATATGGATATAGAAGAAAACCAAAACTATGTTGTAGTAAGTGGAGTAGGAAATAATGGTGGGGATGGGCTTGGTTTAGCAAGACAATTATGTGCAAGGGGAAAAAATGTAGAAGTATTTATAGTCGGCAATTTAGAAAAACTAAGTGAATGTTCTAAAATAAATTATAATATCTTAAAATCATTTAATATATCAACAACAGTTGTAGAAAATGAAAATATGGATGAGCTAAAAAATTCTATAAAAAGATCAGATATAGTAGTTGATTGTATATTTGGGACAGGGTTAGAGCGAGAAATAAAGGGTGTATTTTACGATGTTATAAACCTTGTAAATGAAAATAAAAATAAAACTTATTCGATTGATGTGCCATCAGGAATAAATGCTACAACTGGTGATATATTGGGGACTTGTATAAAAGCAGACAAAACTATTTCATTTGAGTTTTATAAACGAGGATTTTTAAAATATGAGACAAAAGAATTTATAGGAGATGTAGTTGTTGAGCATATAGGCATACCAGAACATATCTTAGAAAAATACGACAATAAAGAATATATAACAGATATAGAAATTATAAAAAATAATATAAGGGCAAAAGATAAATATTCATTTAAAAGTGATTTTGGAAAAATAGCATTATTTGCAGGAAGTAGAGGATTTACGGGAGCCGCGTATATATCGACACAAGCAGCAGTAAAATGCGGAAGTGGGCTGACAACATTAGTAACAGACTCGTATGTACAAGATATTGCAAGTCAAAAACTTTGTGAGGCTATGACTTTAAATATTGCTGAAAATCAAAAGGTTATAAACTTAATAAAAGATTGTGATGCAATAGGATTTGGTTGTGGAATGGGAGATAATGATGATACTTATAATAAATTAGAATATATATTAAATAATACAACTTGTCCAATTATAATAGATGCAGATGGATTAAATGTACTCAAAGATAAAAAAGAACTATTAAAATCCAATCCAAATAGAATAATAATTACACCGCACTTAGGCGAGATGTCACGACTTACAGGATATCCTATAAATTATATTAGAGATAATAAAGTAGATGCTGCAAAAGAATTTGCAAATAAATATAAAGTAGTCGTATTGTTAAAAGGGTATGAAACTGTAATAACAAATGGAAAATACACATATATAAATCCAACAGGGAACTCATCAATGGCAAATGGAGGAATGGGTGATACACTTCTTGGAATGATAACTTCATTTGTTGGGCAAGGAATGACTAATCTCATGGGAACAGTTTGTGCAGCATATATTCATGGTTATATAGGCCAAAGATTATCTAAAGATTTATATACAGTAAATGCAAGTGATGTAATTAATTTAATTCCACAAACTATGAAAGAATTAATAAATTGATTTAATAAAAAAATAATTTAAATCTTTTGTTTATTATTTGACATTTCTTTGTAATATTCTAATATAAAATATAATGATATAATATATTTAAGCTAATCTAAAAATATATTTTAATTTAAGAGATGAGGGATGCTTATGAGTATCGGTATAAGTACATTTTGGTTTATAGTAGCTATAATATTTGGTGTTGGAGAACTAATGACAACAAGTCTTACATTAATTTGGTTTAGTATCGGGGCATTGGTTTCAATGTTATTAAGCCCATTTATAGAAAGTGTCTTTATCCAAGTTATGATATTTGCTATTGTATCTATAGTACTTTTAGTTATAGCAACTAAATATCTAGTAGATAGGGATAAAAATGTAAAATATAATACTAATTTGCAAGGAATAATTTCACAAAAAGGTATTGTAGTACAAGATATTGAACCATATGAAGTTGGAGTTGTTAAATTAAATGGGGAAGAATGGAGTGCTATTTCAAAAGATAAAGTAAAAATAAAAAAAGGTAGCATTGTAGAAGTGGTACAAATAGAGGGTGTTAAACTTATTGTGAAAGAAGTAAGTAATATTAATTTAGATTTAGAAAATAATAAAAAGAATAAAGACTCAATTAGTAGAGAAATAGATATTAAAATAAAAACAAGTAAATAGATTAAATAATATATAGAAATATTAGATATAGTATTAGCTAACCCCATCAAGGTGATTTACTTTAAAAAAGGATGACTTTGATGGGGAATATTATCTTAAGTAGTCATATCTTGTATCGTTTATTCCAAATATAAATACTCCATTTTCATCTGTAAATGCAAAAGATATAGGTATTGGTCTTCCATTATTTTTATTTATTAAATTTAAAATCACTGTAGCTCCCGGAGCAGGAGTTCCATTTTCAAATAAAACAATACCATAAATAACAGCACCTTCTTGCTTTTTTAGAACAACTTCATTAGTCGATATTTTCCCATCTTCAACCTTTACGAGCAGATTATTATTAGTTGAAAATTTATAGTTATTATTATCCATAATAACGCCATGTATTAAGTTCAAATGATTTTTAGTTTCTCTTTTCAAAATGAATTCTTCTTTTATAAACACCTTTTGTGTAAGTTCTCCTCTGCTTATTACTCTAGAGATTATTTTATAATTCATAACATACCTCATCTCAAAATGATAATCTCAAAGTATTGAGTTGATTTGCGATTTGAGATTATCCACTATTTAATAATTTAGTAGTTTATTATATGTTATTTTAACTATCTAAGTTATCTATTTTTTCTATTTGAATATTTAAATGAACTATATCATTATCTAAAACTTCAGGTGTGAGTGAAATGCTTTTATTTGAAGTATCTTCATTTTTATAAGGATTATCATTGTTTAACTTTATTGATTTTATGTTTGCTAGAGTATATTCTTTTCCATCTATAGTTAGTTTTTCGTTATCTATATCCATCTTATACCTCCTATTATGGGCTAATTTATAATTCTAGTAAATTATGCAATATTATTAGGTGTATAAATTTTTAAACTATAAGAATAAGTATTAGTATCAAAATCATAAGGGAATCCATATTCACCATTAGCATCTGTATATGCTATAGCTTCTTTTGTGATTGTTTGTGGTTCTGCTGTAAGTTTTTTGTATAATACTACTGCTGCACCTTCTACAGGTGTTGTACCATTAGTATCAAGCACTTGTCCTGTAATAAGTTCTAGAGTCTCAGCTTCTAATGTCACATTTTGAGAAATAATAGTATTAGTTGCTGTAGCTGTTATTTCACTGGATTTTATTTTATATACCGCCATATATAACTACCTCCTATTTAGACTTATAGATTTTTGTCTACACTATATAATATTAATAATTTTTTGTTTAGTTATATATTTTGATATTTTATAGTTATGAAAATTGTCTAATTAAAAAAATATCTAATAAAAATTAATAAGAGGGTATTTTAATAGTTATATTTTTTATAAATCTCAATAAAAATAAGTATTAATTTCTTGATACTAGTTTGTAACTATATCTAAGCATATAAGATGATATAATTTGCTTAATAGTAATATAATGGTAAAAATAAACAAATGATTTAATTATTTAAGCATAAAATAAAAAGTAAATAAAGGAGGTACTTTATATGCCAGTTATTATAATATTAATTATAATCGTAGTCATAATGAGTATTAAATGCGTGAAGGTAATCCAACAATCAACAGTAGGGATTATAATGAGATTAGGTAAGTTCCATAAGAAGGCTGATACAGGGGTACATTTTTTAGTTCCTTTTATAGACACACTATCTTATAGAATTGACTTAAAAGAAAGGGTGGAAGACTTCCCACCACAACCAGTTATCACAAAGGATAATGTTACAATGCAAATAGACACAGTAGTATATTTCCAAGTAACAGATCCAATAAGATTTGTGTTTGAAATAGCAAATCCAAATGCAGCGATAGAAAACTTAACTGCTACAACACTTAGAAATATTATTGGGGAATTAGATTTAGACGCAACACTAACATCTAGAGATGTTATCAATACAAAAATGAGAGCAATCTTAGATGAAGCAACTGATAAATGGGGAATAAAAGTAAATAGAGTAGAACTTAAAAATATAATGCCACCACATGATATACAAGTAGCTATGGAAAAACAAATGAGAGCTGAAAGAGAAAGAAGGGAATCTATACTTCAAGCTGAGGGTGAAAAGCAATCTTCTATATTGAGAGCAGAAGGTGAAAAACAATCAGCAATACTTAGAGCCGAAGCTAAAAAAGAAGCTATGATAAGAGAGGCTGAAGGGGATAAACAATCTAGAATACTTAAAGCACAAGGGGATGCAGAATCTATTAGAGAAGTTGCAAAAGCAAAAGCTGAAGGTGAGTCTATAGTAATAGAACAAGTATTTAAGGCTATGAAAGATGCAGACATAGACGACAATATGTTAGCACTTAAATCTATGGAAGCTCTTGAAAAAGTTGCCCAAGGAAAATCAACAAAACTTGTATTGCCATCAGATGCAGTAAACTTCTTAGGAACTTTTAAAGGAATAAAAGAAGTTTTAAGTGATGCACAAGATGATAATATAAATAAAAAAGATATGATTTAGAAAATAATAAAACTCCTTTGAAGTGATTGAACAAATATCACTTTAAAGGAGTTTTTTATTTTAATTATTTATCAATATGGCTGATTATAAAAATATTATTAAAAAATTACTTAATTAAAAAAGTTACGAAAATGATTTCCTAAAAATGGAAAGTTTTTGAGCGAAAAAATTAGAAAAAAAACTTCAATTATTAACAATAATATTGTATACAATTACCATAAATTGGATTACAATATAGTAAAGAGCGACGCGTATAAACGCTTTTATAAAAAGGAGGGGTTTTCTATTAATTATTTAGACATAATAAAGGAAGAAAATATAGATAGCTTTAAAAGTGGGGAAGCTTTAGACAGTTATCTATATATGGGAAACCACAAAGTTAATTACAACGGGGAAGAAGGAATATCTTTCATGGTGTGGGCTCCTAATGCACAGGAAGTCCAATTAGTGGGGGATTTCAATGACTGGGATGGTAGTTCTCATAAACTTGAAAATTTAAATGATTCTGGTATTTGGTCTATGTTCACAACAGATTTATCACAAGGGGATATATATAAATATAATGTTGTTGGATGCGATGGAGTAAGTAGATTAAAAGCTGACCCATATGGAACATATGCAGAATTAAGACCACAAACAGCTTCAAAAGTTTTTAACTTAGATGAGTTTGATTGGTCAGATAAAAAATACTTAGAACAAAAAAAGAACAAATCAATATTTGAGCAACCGATGAATATTTATGAAGCACATCTTGGTTCTTGGAAGAGAAAATGGGATGGAGGCTTCTTTAATTATGAAGAGCTTTATGAAATGCTTGAGTACTGCAAAGATATGGGCTATACACATATAGAATTAATGCCTATAACAGAATATCCATTAGATATGAGTTGGGGATATCAGACTATCGGATATTATGCAACTACAAGCAGATATGGTAATCCAGATCAATTTAAGGGATTTGTAAATAAAGCGCATGAATTAGGAATTGGAATTATATTAGACTTTGCTTATAGCCATTTTTGTAAAGATATACATGGTCTTTATAGATTTGACGGTTCTGCACAATATGAATATGCAAGTCCATTAAAAGCAGAAAACCTAGCTTGGGGTACTGCACATTTTGATGTTGGAAAACCAGAAGTAAAAAGTTTCTTACTTTCAAATGCAATTTACTGGTTTAAAGAATATCATGTAGATGGAATTAGAGTTGATGCAGTGAGCAGTATGCTTTATCTTGATTATGATGGAGGAGACTGGGAAGCAAATCAATATGGTGGAAAAGAAAATATAGAAGCAATTGACTTTTTAAGAAAATTAAATGAAGTAATATATGCTAACATTGACAATCCAATAGTAGTAGCAGAAGAATCAACTGCTTGGCCTATGGTAACAGCACCAACATACAGTGGTGGTTTAGGCTTTTCATATAAATGGAATATGGGTTGGATGAATGATACATTACAATATATGGAGAAGGACCCTATCTATAGAAAATATCATCATGATTTAATAACATTCTCATTTATGTATGCATTTTCAGAGAATTTTATATTACCATTATCACATGATGAAGTTGTTCATGGTAAAAAGTCATTATTAGATAAGATGCCTGGTGATGATTGGCAAAGATTTGCTAATCTAAGACTTTTATATGCATACTATATGATACATCCAGGTAAGAAACTATTATTTATGGGTTCTGAATTTGCACAAGGGCTAGAGTGGAGATACTCTTATGGGCTAGAGTGGCAACTACTAGAAATTGAGCAACATTCAAAAACAAAAGATTATGTAAAAGATTTAAATTATTTATATAAAGAAGAAAAATCATTATATGAATTAGATAATACATATGAAGGGTTTGATTTTATAGACCCTAACAATGAAGACCAAAGTATCATTACTTTAATGAGATTAAGTAAAGATCCAGAAGATTTTATAATAGCTGTTTTAAACTTCACACCAAATGTATATTATGACTATAAGGTAGGGGTACCTTATGAAGGTGTATACGAAGAAATTTTAAATAGTGATGATGAAAAATATTATGGTTCAAATCAAACAATGGAAAATGCTAAATTAGTCTCAATAGATGAGAAATGGCACAATAAAGATTATCACATAACTATAAAAGTTCCTCCACTAGGTGCAACTTTTATAAAATTAAATAAAGAAGAAACTGCTAAATTAGCAAAAATAAAAGGCATTAAACCTATTGATAAAAAAGCAAAAAAAGGAACTGAAGTTAAAAAAAATAAAACTATAAAAAATATTAATTCCAAAGTAGTAGAAAAAGTAAAAAAGGTAGAAGAAAAAGTAGTAGATAAAATTGAAAAGGTAGAACCGGTAGCAAAGGTGGAAAAGAAAGTAGTAGAAAAGAATGTTGAAACTACATCAAAGCCTAAAAAGTCTACAGCTAAACAAACAAAACCTAAAAAAAATAATAAAAAGAAAAAAAATAATAAAAAGAAGAGTTAAAGTTAAGCATCCTTAAAATATATCAAAAAGGATAAATTTAGCTCAAAAATATATAAAAATATATTATAATTGTTATAAAAAGGCACTTCCACTTAGATATGCTTTTGTCAAAATATATTTTTAAAATATAAAAAAATTTATTAAAAGATAAATTTATTAATAACTTTAAAATATAAAAATATAGATAGACTATATGAAAGGGGACCATATATGAAAAAAGAAATGCTAGCTATGATTTTAGCAGGAGGACAAGGCTCTAGACTAGGAGTATTTACAAAAAGAATTGCCAAACCAGCAGTATCATTTGGGGGAAAATACAGAATAATAGATTTTGTTTTAAGCAACTGCTCTAATTCTGGAATTGATACAGTTGGAGTGTTAACTCAATACAAACCACAAATCTTAAACTCTCATATAGGAATAGGAGACCACTGGGATTTAGATAGAGTTAATGGTGGCGTAACAATACTTCAACCATATATGAATGAAAAAGAAGGGCATTGGTTTAATGGCACAGCTAATGCAATAAAGAAAAATATGAACTTCATAGATGACTATGATCCAGAATATGTTTTAATTTTATCTGGGGATCACATATACAAAATGGATTATAGCAAAATGCTAGGTTTTCATAAAGAAAAAGGCGCTAAAGCAACAATTGCTGTAATAGAAGTGCCATGGGATGAAGCAAGCAGATTTGGAATTATGAACACAAATAAAGATGGAAGTATTTATGAATTTGAAGAAAAGCCTAAAAACCCTAAAAGTAATTTAGCCTCTATGGGTATCTACATATTTGACTGGAAAACTTTAAGAGAATACTTTAAAAGAGCTGATGAAACTGGAGAGTGCTTAGATGACTTCGGTCACAATGTAATACCAACTATGTTAAAAGAAGGACAATCAATGTTTGCATATCCATTTAAAGGATATTGGAGAGACGTTGGTACTATAGAAAGTTTATGGGAAGCAAATATGGATTTAATAAACGATCCTGAAGCAGTGGATTTAAATGATCCACAATGGAGAATTTATACAAATACAAATGATGTTCCACCACAATATATAGGACCAAATGCATCAGTTAAAAAATCATTAATTGCAGATGGTTGCAGAGTTTATGGAATAGTAAAAAACACAGTATTATCACATAAAGTACAAATTGGTGAAGGCTCAGTTGTAGAAGATTCTGTTATAATGCCTAATGTTAAAATAGGTAAAAATGTAGTTATCAAAAAAGCTATGATAGCAGAAGGCGCAGTTATAGAAGACAATGCTATAATAAAAGACGAAGATGATGAAATAAGCGTAGTATCAGAATTTGAATTAGTAAAAGCATAATAAAATTTAGAAATTAAAAACATATAAAAAACATAGATAAATAGAACATAGGAAAAATATAGGGGGAACTTTTATGAAAAATGAATGCATGGGCTTAATAAATTTAGATAGCATACAAAATCCATCTGTAAATGTATTATCAGACCACAGACCAGTGGCAACTATACCAATAGCAGGAAGATATAGATTAATAGACTTTACATTATCAAATATGGTTAATTCAGGAATAACAAATGTAGGTATATATGCGAGAGAAAAATATAGATCTTTAACTGACCACTTAGGTAGCGGCAAAGATTGGGATTTAAGTAGAAAACAAGGTGGACTATATGTATTAAGTCCAGAAAACACTAAAAATAACAATAATTATGGTTATAGAAAAGGCGACATATATACAATATTAGCTAATATAGACTATATAGAAAAAAGTCCTGAAGAATATGTTATAGTTGCACCATCATATATGCTTTGTTCAATAGATTATAATGATTTATTAAAATATCATAAAAAATCAAACAACGACATAACAATAGTTTATAAGCGTGTTGATAATGCAAATAAAGACTTTAAAAATTGCAACACTTTAAATATAGATAAAGATAAAAGAGTAAAAAATGTAGGTAACAACTTAAATACTTTCCCTAGTGCAAATATATGTATGGATACTTTTATAATGAGACGTATAGACTTTATAGAGTGTATATATAGTATTGCTAGCATGGGAACTTACTCTTATATAGAAGACTACATAATAAATCAATTAGATAATATACAAGTAGGAGCTTATAAATATGAAGGCTACTTAAAGTGTATAAATTCATTAAAAAGTTATTATGAAGCAAGTAAAGAATTTTTAACAGAAGAAGTTTCTAGAGAATTATTTAGATCAAATAGAAAAATCTTTACTAAAGATAAATCACAAGCACCAACTATGTATGGAGAAGATGCTGAAGTAAGAGGGTCATTTATAGCAACTGGTTGCCAAATAGACGGTACAGTACAGGACTCTACTTTATTCAGAAAAGTAAAAATAGGAAAAGGTGCAGTTATTAGAAATTCAGTAATAATGCAAAGTTGTAAAATTGGCGATAACGTAGTATTAGAAAACGTAATATTAGATAAAAATGTAACTATAAGTTCAAATAAAGAACTAAAAGGAGATAAAGATTATCCGATGGTAATTGAGAAAAATGAAACAGTTTAATAAGGGGGTAGAAAAAATGAAGGTCCTTTATGTGACAGCAGAGTGTTGGCCCTTTGCTAAAACAGGAGGCTTAGGCGATGTTGCATATGCATTACCTAAAGCATTAAAAAGAGAAGGTGTAGATGTTAGGGTAATGATTCCAAAATACTCAACAATACCTACATACTTAAAAGACAGACTAAAAAAAGTAGGAGAATTTAGTGTTGATGTAGCATGGAGAAGTCAATACTGTGGAGTAGAGCAATTAGAATTAGATGGAGTAACATTCTACTTCATAGATAATGAATACTACTTTAAAAGAGATGGAGCAGACAGTATATATGGACATGGAGATGATGCAGAAAGATTTCTATTCTTCACAAACGCTGTCTTAAAATCTATAGATAAATTAGGTTTTTATCCTGATGTAATCAATATGAATGATTGGCATACAGGAATGCTACCATTACTATTAAAAGAAAAATACAGCTATATACCAAGATATAGAAATATTAAAACTATGTATACTATACATAATTTACAATATCAAGGTATTTTCCCAAAAGAAATACTTGGAGATGTATTAGATGTAGACCCTGGTCATTTCTATAATGGAGATATAGAATACCATGGACAAATAAACTTTATGAAAGCTGGTATAAATTTTGCTGATAAAGTTTCAACAGTAAGTCCAACTTATGCAGGCGAAATAAAAACAGAATTCTATGGAAATACTTTAGATGGATTGATAAGATCAAACCAACATAAATTAGTAGGTATTTTAAATGGAATAGATTACGATATAAATAATCCACAAACAGATCCAAATATATTTGTGAATTATGATATAAACTCGCTAGATAGAAAAGTACAAAACAAAATTGAATTACAAAAACTTTTAAAATTAGAAGTTAACCCAAATATTCCAATGGTAGGTATAGTATCTAGATTGGTTTCACAAAAAGGTTTAGATTTAATATCTTTTATGATGCCAGAGATTATAAATGAAAATTTACAATTAGTTATATTAGGAACAGGAGAAAATCAATATCAATCAATGTTCCATTATTATGATTCTCACTATCCTCATAAGGTATCAGCTAATATAACTTTTGATAGTTCATTAGCCCAACAAATATACGCAGCTAGTGATATATTCTTAATGCCTTCATTATTTGAACCATGCGGAATAGGTCAAATGATAGCTATGAGATATGGTACACTACCAATAGTTAGAGAAACTGGTGGATTAAGAGACACAGTAAACCCTTATAATCAATATACTAAAGAAGGAAACGGATTTAGTTTCTCAAATTACAATGCTCATGAAATGTTCTTCACATTACAAAAAGCATTGAGATTATACCAATACGATAGAAATACATGGAACATATTAGTTAGAAATGCTATGAATACTGATAATAGTTGGAGAAAATCAGCTAAAGACTACATCAATGTATATAAGAGCATATAATAAAATTTCTATCAATAAATAATTTAAAGTGACAGAATGCAAAAAGACATATTAGGGGAAATTATATTTAGATATAAATTCAAATAAATATAATTTTAGGCACTTGCTTAGGCAAGTGCGTTACCCTTTTATGTGAAAAAGGGGTTATTTTTGTATAGTAAGGGAGATGGCTTATGATATCAATTAGCAAAAAAAAATTTAAACATGCTTTTAAAACAAAAATGTACAGTCTATATGCCCAACCCGTAGAAGAAGCAAGTAAAGATGAGATTTTTAGAGTTTTATGTTGTGTTATTAAAGATTTTATAGCTAAAGAATGGGTTGGAACTAGAATTGACAAAGAAAAGGCTGTATTTTATTTTTCAATGGAGTTTTTAATAGGAAGACAGTTGGAATCTAATTTATTAAATTTAGATGTTGAACATGAAATAGAGCAAGGACTTAAAGAACTAGGTATTAATCTAGATGAAATAATAGAAACAGAACCAGACCCAGGTCTAGGAAATGGTGGATTGGGCAGATTAGCAGCATGCTTTTTAGACTCAATGGCATCAGTTGGAATTAGTGGCCATGGTTATGGTATAAGATATAAATATGGTTTATTTGAACAAAAATTTGTAAACGGAACACAAGTTGAGCTACCAGATAACTGGCTAAAAAATGGACAGTATCCTTGGGAAACAGTAAGACCTAATAGAGCTGTCGTAGTAAAATTTGAAGGAGATGCTTATTTAAGACAAAAAGCTGACGGCAATCTTGCTGTAGTTCATGAAAATTATATACCTATTATGGCTATGCCTTATGATATACCGATAATAGGATATCATAATGAATGCATAAATACTCTTAGATTATGGAAGAGTGAAGTTTTAAATAGGGATTTTTCTGAAGTTACTAGAAATGCAAAAAGTCAAGATGGTAGTTATGAAGATGCACTAAAATATAAATACTATGCAGAAGAAATATCACAAGTTTTATATCCAAATGATTCAAACTATGCAGGCAGATTATTGAGATTAAAACAAGAGTATTTCTTTGTAAGTGCAGGATTACAAGATATAATAAGAAAATGTAAAAAACATAAAGTTAGTTTAAGGGATTTACCAAAAAAGGTAGCTATCCATATAAATGATACTCATCCTACTTTATGTATTCCAGAATTAATGAGAATACTTCTAGATGACGAAGGATTTTCTTGGGATGAGGCATGGGATATAACTACTAGAGTTATGTCATATACAAATCATACAATTTTGGCAGAGGCTTTAGAAAAATGGCCAGTTGAAATGATCAAAAAACTATTACCACGAATTTATATGATAATAGAAGAAATAGACAGAAGATATGTTGATTATTTACAAAGTAAATATAACAATGACTGGGGTAAAATCAATTATATGAGAATTATCTATAATGGTGAAGTCAGAATGGCACATCTATGTATCAGAGGAAGTCACAGTGTAAATGGTGTAGCTAAACTTCATACTGAAATTCTAAAAAAAGAAGCATTAAAAGATTTTTACTACGACGAACCATACAAATTCAACAATAAAACAAATGGTATAGCTCATAGAAGATGGTTGATGAGTTGTAATCCAGAGCTTTCTGATTTTATTACTGAGTTAATTGGTGATGAGTGGAAGAGAGATACTACAAAACTAAAAGATTTAGAAAAATACTTAGATGATAAAAAGGTTTTAAATAGAATTGGCCAAATAAAACACAATAATAAGGTAAAATTGGCTGATTATATATATAAAAAACAAGGTATACAAGTCGATCCTGATTCAATATTTGATGTACAAATAAAAAGACTACATGCATATAAGAGACAATTATTAAATGTACTTCATATTCTTTATCTATATCATGAATTATTAGATAATCCACAGATGGAATTAGTACCGCGTACATTTATATTTGGAGCAAAAGCAGCACCAGGATATTATTTAGCAAAATGTATAATAAAACTTATAAACAGTGTTGCAGATTTAATAAACAACGATTCAAGAGTAAACAACAAAATAAAAGTAGTATTTGTTGAAAATTATGGTGTATCTATAGCAGAAAAAATAATACCAGCAGCTGATGTAAGTGAACAAATATCTACCACTACTAAAGAAGCATCAGGAACAGGTAATATGAAGCTTATGATGAATGGCGCTATAACTTTAGCAACTATGGATGGTGCAAATGTAGAAATTTCTGAACAAGTCGGAAAAGAAAATATGTTTATATTTGGACTAAATGCAGAACAAGTTTTAGAATACAATAAATTCGGTGGATATTCTTCAAAAGATTTATACCACAGTGATAGAAAAATCAAAAGAGTAGTAGACGATTTAGTTAATGGATTTATACCTGGTTTAGGAAAAGATGGAATTGCAATATACGATTCTTTAATAACTTATAATGACGAATACTTTGTATTGAGAGATTTTTACTCTTATATTGAAGCGCAAAAGAGTTTACAAGAACTTTATATAAATAAAGACCTTTGGAATAAAATATCATTGAAAAATACAGCGTGTTCAGGATTTTTCTCTAGTGATAGAACTATAGAAGAATATATACATGATATTTGGTTTAAAGAGGTGTAAGATAATATGGCGGATGTTATGAGATACAATTCATGGGATAGAAACTTTAAGGCTCCATTTGGAGCTTTAAAGATTTCCCAAAATGCAACAATTAAAGTGAAAGTTAACAAGAACTTTAATGTGTATAGTATAAAATTAATAATAGAAAAAGAAGATGAAAACCTAAAACCTGTAATTGTAAGAGAGTTAGATTTAAAACAGGTATCAGAATATAATGATATTAGAGAGTATTCAGTTGAAATTGCTCCACTACAAACTCCAGCAGTATATTATTATTTCTTTGTAGTTGAATTAAATATATATGGTGAAGATAGAACGCTATTTTATGGAAAAACACATAATAATGGAATGGCTTGTGAATATACTTATGAAAATCTAAATAAATATCAATTAACAGTATATGAAGATTATAAAGTTCCTTCATGGTTTAAAGAGGGGATTTTATACCATGTATTTGTAGATAGATTTAATAATGGAAATAGAAATGGAAAAGTTGACAATCCAAAGAAAAATTCATTTTTATATGGAAATTGGGACGATGAACCAATGTATATAAAAGATAAAAATGGAGAGGTAGCGAGATGGGATTTCCATGGAGGAAATCTTAAAGGTATAATCAACAAACTTGGATATCTAAAGAGATTAGGGGTCAGCATTATATATCTAAGTCCTATATTTGAATCTTCAAGTAATCACAAATACGATACTGGAAACTATAAAAAGATAGACCCTATGTTTGGAGATGAAGAAATATTTAAAGAGTTAATAGATAAAGCAGCAGAAAAGGGAATATCTATTGTATTAGATGGTGTATTTAGTCATGTTGGAGCAGATAGTTTATACTTCAATAAATTTAATAACTATGATAGCATAGGTGCTTATCAATCTGAAAACTCACCATATAGATCTTGGTTTAAGTTTAAACCAGGCTCAAATAAATACAAATGTTGGTGGGGAGTGGAATCACTACCTGATACAAATGAGTTAGAGCCTTCATTTATGGATTATATTATCTATGATAAAGACAGTGTAATAAATAAATGGATGGATATGGGAGTTAAAGGTTGGAGGTTAGATGTAGCTGATGAACTTCCAAGTAAATTTATAGAAGAATTAAAAAAAGAAACTACAAAAAATGATTCTGAGTCAATATTAATAGGTGAAGTATGGGAAGATGCTTCTAATAAGATAAGTTATGGAGAGAGGAGAAGTTATTTCCTTGGAAGTCAATTAGATAGTGTTTTGGGATATCCATTTAGAGACAATATAGTTGATTTTTTAACTGGAAAAATACCATCTTGGAAATTAAATGATTTATTTATAACACTAAAAGAAAATTATCCAAAAGAAGCTTTTAAATCAAATTTAAATTTATTGAGTAGCCATGATATTGAAAGAGTTAAAACAGCATTAAAATCTGACAAAGATTTATTGAAATTGGCTATCCTAGCTCAAATGAGTTTTGAAGGAGTACCATATATTTATTATGGTGACGAAGCAGGTCTTGAAGGTGGAAAAGATCCAGAAAATAGAAAAACATATCCTTGGAAAAATGAAGATATGGAGATAATGGATTTTTATAGACATTGTGGTCAATTTAGAAATAGAAATAAAGTATTTACATTAGGTGATACTGAATTTATTTATTTAGGAAATGATGAAGTATTTGCATATATAAGATACAATGATGATGATAGAGAATTAATTATCTTAAATAGAAGTGATAAGAAACAAACTATCAATATAAATCTAAAAACAAATTGTATAGAAGAAGAAAGTATAATATATTCATTAATCAATAATGCTGAAAAAACTGTATCAGTAGATGGAAGATTTACTATCAATATAGATTCAAAATCATATAGAATATTTAAAATATATAATTAAAATTTAATAATATTTTGTATAAAAATAGAAAATCTATGGAATACATATTCCATAGATTTTTTTAATATGAAGTTTTAATTAAAACGGAATTTGCTCTTCTGATATTTCTTCATTTTGTGACTCTTTATTTATTACTTCATTAAATAAAGTTTTATTATCAAAAAGTTTATGAGTATCATTTTCGGGATGTTTATGACCTAAAAAATGAAAATTAGTTGCATATATTCTTGATTTTGTTTTACTTTCACCATCTTTATCTAAATATTTGTCTATTCTTAGTGAACCTTCTACAGCGATTAAAGAGCCTTTAGATGCATATTGACATAGTACTTCTGCCTTTCTTCCCCAAATATCTATATATATGAAATCTGTTGGAATTACGCCATCTTTATTTCTATAATTTCTAGATACTGCTAGACAAAATGTGCATAAAGCTCTGTCATTATTTATATATTTTAATTCTCTATGTAATGGATAAGCAAAGCATCCATTAATCATTGCTCTTTTTTAAATAATCTGACACGCTTGATATTAATTTTAAACTCGTGATCA